>NZ_JAEUFG010000013.1 GCF_018588585.1 Bacillus sp. SM2101 | reverse complement strand
TTTTGACTTTTCGTAAACTAACTTTCTTAGATTCGTATGAAATTACTGGATTAATTAAATAATAGGTAACACCATGGTGTTCTAAAAACTGTAAAACAGGCTCGTGATAGTGTCCTGTTGACTCGAATATCACGCAAGGTGGTTTTCCTACTTTTTTCTCAACCTCTAGATAAAACAAGTGAAAATCATGTAAGCCCATTCTAGTATGCTGAAACTTAAAACTCTTTTTGTATGGATTTTTCCTTTCTAAAAACGCTTGAACTTGGCTTTCTCCTTTAGCGACATCCAGGCCAATGACTGGATCCATAATGTATCACTTCCTATATTATATTTGCCGGTAGCCCCCTAACATAACTTGTAGTTTCATAGCTTCGCTTGTTATACGGGGTCTATACCCCAACCAGCCTCAAACATGTTTCTACAAGTAGGAGGTGAACAGTATTGCCGACGGGATCGAGTCCCAATGGCGCTAGCGTTCTACCCCGACTACCTTAAGATTAATACCTATTAAAAATAGGTCAACCAGAAATGTTACTGGCTGACCTCATAATACGATATGGCGCTAACCTGTAACAAGGGTTAGTGCTTTTCTTCATTTTAGGGAGATGTTGTGGAATAATAATGATAAAAATAGTTACTGAAATAAGGAAGTTGATAAAGATATACGTATGTATATGAATAATAAAATAGTTGAAGGTAAAGAAATGATTGTAAAAAACCTTTGACAATTAATTGGTCTTTTTATACAATACAAGGTGTAAAACATGTTTTACACCTTGTTTGTGGTGGTGACAATAAATTGGAAAATAAAATTAAACAATACAGAGAGAAAAAAGGTTTATCACAGGGTAAGTTAGCCGATCTATGTAATGTTAGTAGGCAGACAGTAAATGCAATTGAAAATAATAAATATGACCCCAGTCTTCAATTAGCTTTTGATATTGCATTCCACCTAAATAAACCTATGGAAGAAGTTTTTAATCCTAAAAGAGGAGATGACATTTAGAGTAATCAATTATTATACAAAGGAGGAAGAAAGATAAATCATGAGTACTAGAAAAGTTGGGGGACTTATTTTCGGATTAGCAACTTTAGCTGTACTTGGTTTTACAATCTTTAAAATCATTACAGGTAAAGAAGTTGGATTTAATGAAATCTTTGTGTTTAGTAGTTTATTTATGGTGTTTTTTTCTGCTATTACATGGGGAGGAGAAAAAGAAAAAGATGGGATTTTACAGAATGAAGAATTAGGAAGAAAGATTACCGAGCAAAGTTCAAAAATTAGCTATTATATTTTAGTAGTAATTATATTAATCTTTGTCTTCTTGGATTATTCTTTAAACGGTACATATAACTTCTTTATCTTAGGGATTATGGGTATAGCGATGGTTTTGTTACCGTTAGTAGAATTTTTAGTTTCACGAAAGTATCAGTAATTCATTATAGATAATGACTTTATGTAGAAGGGTGTAATGGATAGAAAGAAGAAATCTATTTATATAAACACTCCAAAATTCATTAATTAACATTTTATTACAGATGTGAATGACAATCAGGTTTTAACAATTAAACCTTAGGTTAGACATAAACCAATCTATTATTTGTAAGAAAGATATCTAATGCTACATTTCTCGAGTATTGCATTTATACTATGTCCAATGATTTTTTTAATATTTAGGAGGGATTATGTTGAAGAAAACTACTGATACTAATGAGTTTGAGAATACAATAACTGCTATTAGGAATCTTTCAGATGATGATGCTAAATCATTGTTAAAAGTAATCTATGGATATGTCAATACTGCTATGACAGGAAATGGCGGAGATAAATTCAAATTAGAGGTTATAGATGAGGTATCAGATATTTATAAACGTATTCCAGATTTAAACACGTTAAGAAATAAATAAAAGTACTAAAAAACTGATTAGTGTTTAGGTATTGTGCATAAATGTACTTAAACAAACGGAATGCTTTTTTTGAAGACTGTTACTATTCTCTTTTAAGGCTATTATAATTTGAATCTTCAGCAATATGGCGCGCTTCATAAAAAGAGTGTCTTTAATGATGATGTAAGAAAATAATGGTATAGATATGCTTAAACTGAAAGCTGAAAATTATTTCCTACTATTTATTCTAATAGTTAATTGTTAAGGAGAAGATGACTTGAGAATTGAAAAAGTTTTTGAATATGATATTAATGATGAATTAAGAGCTAAGTTACAGCAGTTACTATTAGAGTGTTTTCCAGGAGATTATCCACAAGATAGAATTTATTTTAAACAGTTACCTCATTTTCGATTTATTGCATTTGATTATAACAATAAACCTGTTGGTCAAGTGGGATTAGATTATAGAGTAATGAACTTAAACGGGAAGCGAATAAGGATACTTGGAATAATTGATTTATGTGTATCGAATAATTTTCGTTTACAGGGTTTGGGCTCATCATTACTTTCTGAAATAGATAATTTCTGTGAAGGTAGGTCTATTGACTTTATACTCTTGTTTGCAGACAATAAGAAATTATATTTGAAAGCAGGATTTAAATCAGTAAAATGTAAGTGTAAATGGTTACAAATAAATGATGAGGACCAAACAACTTATGGAATAGGTCATGAGAGGATTCATGAACTTATGGTTAAAAAAGTGGGTACTGAACAATGGAAAGACGGGGATATTGATTTACTAGGATACCTTTACTAAACTAAAGGGCTTTTGAATAGATCTTTTGTAATAATTATTATATTAAGTATTAGGTAAACACGGTCAAATTTTAGATCATTTACAAGTAACGATCTTCGACAATCTGGCGCGATGATATAATATTATTGCTGACTGGCATAAGTAGAGCAAGCTAAGCTACGCTATATCACAATTACGATTGATGGAAGGGGGAATGAATGATTAAATGAAGAAACTATCAAAGGGGTTGTTTTGTAATGTTACCCTATTATTACTTATTCTATTGCTCGCTGGCTGTAATAGCGGTACAAACAAAGCATCATTTATAAGTGCTTCAGATAATGTGTCTACTACCCAATCAGAAAAAAAACTCGACGTTACAGAAGAAAGTAGCCAGATAGATAATAATGAAGTT
Source organism: Bacillus sp. SM2101 (assembly GCF_018588585.1). Taxonomy (NCBI): domain Bacteria; kingdom Bacillati; phylum Bacillota; class Bacilli; order Caryophanales; family Bacillaceae; genus Bacillus; species Bacillus sp. SM2101. Next base: position 139,323 of record NZ_JAEUFG010000013.1, on the reverse strand, counting down.
GAGTCGGAGTCCACAACAGAAACAGAGGAAACGAAAACGGAAAACTATAATGAAACCTTTTCAGAAGAAGTAAAAATGGAAGGTGTAAATAATTCGTTTGAAAGCGAAGCAGATAATCCATTGTCTAAATATTCTTATGCAGAAATTGAATATGCTAGAATTTGGTTGCAACTTGGGCCAAATCAAGAGATAGATGGATTATACGTTCGTCGTATTTTAGCTGGAACACCACTTAATCTTAATGATGACACTAGTGCTAACTATCCGGAAGATGTTATTCAGTTAGCGGGTTCTCGATTAGTGGATGGTTCAGTAACATATAGTGGTAATGGGGATGGCACTATAAATGTCTACAATATTCCTTTGCGTTGGGATGGTATTTATCCTGCTGGTGAAAAATTCTACACAGATATTATTAAAAATACAAAACTTGTGTCCGTTGACACAGGTAACGATGAAAAAATCATAAATCTCATCAAAAAAATGAAGATTGAGTAATTAGACATTCTATTAATTTTATAAGAAGAAGAGGGTGTTTGAAAAATGAACACCCTCTTTTGTAGTTAACACTATATTTTATTTTTTTAGAATACCTGAATAGCTCGGTTGTAATACATAATACGGTCATCTAAGCCATTTGTACCACCATTTACTCTTCTTGTTACTGCTTCAACGGTTGGATTAGTATCACATAATGCATTCATATTATTATTATTCCACCAAAATCCAGCACTTGACCATGGATAATTAGCTGCGACATAATCCACACCTTGGTTTAGAATTTCAGGATCGCCCATTGCATTAGCAAATTGTGTATAGTTGTAACGACCTGTTAATTGAATGTAACCTCCACCTTTGTACTTTGGACCATCACCAGGTTCAGTATTTCCTAAATCGGTACGTCCTTCATAATCCTCACCAGACGCTAATTCTTTAGTCCATCTACCTGCTCCCGATTCATGACTACATTGACTAATAAAATGACAAAGCCTAGATCTAGTTGTTATGTTATATCTTTCTAAGCAACTATTCAAATCATTTAAGATAGCTTCTGAAAGAAATTGACTTGACCATCCAATTTCATTCAATTGGCTTTCAGTTACATAAGTTACAGACGCTCCACCATCCCCAATGTCTGGTAAATCAGGGTTATCTCCAGTACCACTATTAGCATAGACTTTTAGCACTTGTCCAATTTGAATTTTATTAGGGTCACTAATGTTATTTAATGATTGTATTTCTGCTAATGTCATTCCAAATCGTTGGGCGATGCCACTTAAACTATCTCCCGATACTACGGTGTACGTAGTCAGATTAGGATCTTCTGTGCCTCCACCATCATTAGAACCACTATTAGCATAGACTTTTAGTACTTGTCCAACTTGAATTTTATTAGGGTCACTAATGTTATTTAATGACTGTATTTCTGCTAATGTCATTCCAAATCGTTGGGCGATGCCACTTAAACTATCTCCCGATACTACGATGTACGTAGTCAGATTAGGATCTTCTGTACCTCCACCATCACTAGAACCACTATTAGCGTAAACTTTTAGTACTTGTCCAACTTGAATTTTATTAGGGTCACTAATGTTATTTAATGATTGTATTTCTGCTAATGTCATTCCAAATCGTTGGGCGATGCCACTTAAACTATCTCCCGATACTACGGTGTACGTAGTCAAATTAGGATCTTCTGTACCTCCACCATCACTAGAACCACTATTAGCGTAGACTTTTAGTACTTGTCCAACTTGAATTTTATTAGGGTCACTAATGTTATTTAATGATTGTATTTCTGCTAACGTCATTCCAAATCGTTGGGCGATGCCACTTAAACTATCTCCCGATACTACGGTGTACGTAGTCAGATTAGGGTCTCCTGTTCCTCCACCGTCACTAGAACCACTATTAGTGTAGACTTTTAGCACTTGTCCAATTTGAATTTTATTTGGATCACTAATGTTATTTAATGATTGTATTTCTGCTAATGTCATTCCAAATCGTTGGGCGATGCTGCTTAGATTGTCTCCTGATTTTACAGTATAAGTAGTAATTGATTGTGTGAATGTTATCGTCATATTCATTTCTCCCCCTTGGTATCAGATAGGTTGGCCAACTGTACTTTATAAAGAAATCTAAACACTAAAATAAACAACCAGTTTATAAAATAATGTTGTAATAGTTACTTTGGTGGTTATTTTCCATCGTGATGCAAAGATATTCTTCACATCAGTAAAACAACTTGCTAAGCAGGGGGGAATTAGTTCTTTACATACTTTTCAGTGGCATCACCAAAATCTTTCATTGAAATAGGGAAATCTAACCAAAAAAAGAGGCAAGATGTATATAACACCACCTTTACCTTCTACTAACATATTAGAATAGATCCACCCACTCGTTTAGAGTGTTCTCATAGAATATTAATATTTATTAGAATATCTCTTCTCTTCCAAGCTTAATAATTCCATCAAAGATTCTCCATCTTCAAATTCACCTGAAGATACCTTTTTAATTATTACTTCAATCAAATTCTGTTCTAAATCTTCTCTTTCATTTCTTGTAGTTTGTCGCAATACTGATTTGATTTTAGGATTTAATATTTCTAAAACTTTTAATATCTTTTCTTCTTTGTTTAGCAACTTAACTCATCCACCTCTTCGCATAGATTCTGCAAGATTATTAATAGATTGCTCTAGACTTTCAATTTTATTTTCAAACCTAATTAACAAGTACACTACTAAAGCAATTGGAAAGCCAAAATTACCTATTAAGGGAATAAATTCAACTCCTTCTAACATCAAAATACCTCCTTAGTTTATTTAATGCAGTATTCCTACATTTTGTAATAGACTGTCTTGATACATGTAATTTCTTAGCTATCTCAACATCCTTCAGCTCGTCTACATAATAAAGATATAAAACCTGTTTTTGTTGAATTGTAAGTGTGTTAACGGCATTTCTGAGTTTTGTATTTTTCACAAAATCATTAACGCTTATTTCGATTTCTTCAATGTTAATATTTGAGTTTTCATCTGCAATGTTGTCTAAAATCGTGTTATTTTCTTCATCGATACTTTTGTCTAAAATCAATTGAAATCTTTGCTGCTGTTTCCTCTGTTTAGCATCGTATTTTATAGCATTGAACTGTAAGTATTTATTGAAATAGGCCAAAATACGAACCTTAAAGTAATATTCATTGAAGTTGTTTTCGAGCTCCCTTATATGAGAAGAATCTTCTGTTCTAAGATACTCTTCATATAGTAGTTTTCTAGTCTTGTTTTGTTTGAAAAAGCCTATTAATATGGGGTTTTTAAGCTCTCCTAATGCAATTACCATGTATAAAATTCCTCCTTTAAGTTCCTACTGAATTTGTTCGGAAGAGAAGTCTAATAATAAGCAAAGGATTTTTCTCCATATATAAAGAACCGTTCAAATAAAAAAAAACAACCTAATCTACAAGAATCAACAATAATGTTACAAAAGAACTGTCGCTTTAAAGTAAGGATCAAATGATGTTGGGAGATAAGAGGACCCTTTGAATGTAAGATCAATGTAAAACAATCAATGTAAAACACGGTTTTGTTGGTAAGAACATTTATATAAACTAAATAAATAGTAAATGTAGTTTGAAGTAGGGGGTTTATTGTACAACAGCTGTTGAATATAGAGATACTAAAAAGTTGTAAAATCATAATAATAGAGTCTTGGGAAGGATTTTTTATGTTAATAGAAAAATTAATATGATATAAGACCATAAATATTGGGGAATGTCGATTGTGAATTGTGTTGTCAGCTCGAGAAGGGCGTAATCAACAAACTGGTGAAGAAATCGAAATCGCAGCAAGTAAGAGTCCTGCCTTTTCAGCAGGTAAATCTTTAAAAGAGGCTGTTAAAAACGGATAAGATATGTTTGAACTTCAACTTCAGCTAAAGAGAGATGAAATACTAACCATTAGGCTCTTAACCGTAGGAACTACGGAGATAGTCTAATCAATTAGAGACCGTTAGGTTTTTGTACTTAGGAATTCCCTACTTCAACCATGACCGTGAGGTCTGATAAGTGGTGGGTAGTTCAACAATAAGTATATTTAGTAAGGTATTGAATAATCGTTTATATTTTTCATTTGTGTGCTAAAATTATCTTAAAGAAGGAGTGCTTTTGTTTATTTTAGGAATAAACTATCTTATTGTGGGAGGAAAAATGAAAAAACAATATATTATTGCTTTCCCAATAATAATTTTAGCATTTGTATATGTATTTGCGAACGGTTATTATCAAATTCCAGATTTATTTGGAGGTTATAAGTTTGACACAATTAAAAAAGAAGGAGAATATGAAATACGAAAGTATAGAATTTTAGGGATTGGCACAAAGGAAACATTGAACATTGAAATAAATGATCAAAATGTTAGAGCATTTTATAGAGGAATAAATCTTAATAATCAATTAAAGTTTTTAAATAGTGCAATTTTTATAATGTTATTATTTTTCATGTTATCAAAGAAACTAAATAAAACACCATTCAAAAAAAGTTTCATTATTTTGTTTATTGTAGGGATAATAACCTTTTTAATAATTTATTCTATTGTTAATATAGAAATCAATACTATTATAAATGAATTAAAATGAAGCCATCTTAATGATGGCTTCAATATATTGGTTAAAAAGTAAAATATTCCTGAACAGTTCTTGGTCCTGAATCCCACATCAAACCAATGCTAGCATCAGTACTGTAGACTTTAAGTTCACCTTTAATTTTATTCCCTTCTTGCCATAACCTTGCTACTTCATAATTACCCCTAACTGGATCAGGCTTGTCGTCATCATAAATCTCATAAATAATGTCGGCTGCACCCATGGCAAGTGCTATAAGTAATCCCCATCCTGATCTTTTATATAATGCAAATCCTAAACCAGCTGTCCACAACCATCTATTAAGATCATCTTCTAGTTCATCACCTAGGTCATAAAAATGAGTATGGGTTTCAGGCAAAGAAATTTTAAAACCTAGGATTTTACTTAGTTTTTCTGCATAGGATTTACCTGGGTACTTTGTAATTTGCACCTTAAATTCAGAATATATTGAAATACCCACAGTTTCAGTAACAGTTTCACCAGGATCAATATACACAAAGTCATCAAAAATATAAGTTTGTCTCATTTCTGATGATAGGCCAGGAGCAGGAAGTACTGCTAAATGAAATTGTGCTCTGGAATCTCCTGTATTTTTCACTGAAAATTTGATTTCATCGTCACCATTTTTACTAGCACTTAAAGTAAAAGTTGCCATAATATCAATCTCCTTATAATTATTTTTTTGTAATCAACGTTGCTTACAATACTTAAAGTCCTTTTGGAGTAATAAAAAGCAACCATTCCAGTATTTTTTTAGAAAAAATATAAATAAATCTAACTTATTCAATTAAATTTAAATGAAAACTAAAAGCACTCCGATAATGGGGTAATGCGGATTTATAACGCTAAGCCCATTTCCAGGATGATTTCCCCAATATTAACAACGCTAGCAAAGTTTCAATGGTCTTAAAGAATTTAATGAGACTACATTCTCTGAATTAAAATGGTATTCATCTAGTAGATTGATATGTTCCCACTCTAGATAACATATGATGCAATAGGTCTTCAATAAAATACCTGTCCGTTTTTAAATTCATCTGCTTTTGTTAGTCCAGAGTATCCCAGATACTGATGGTATTAATAATTATGTTTCAGGCACTGGCTCTTTTGCAATTGATGCTCTATTGTGCTTTCGTTAACCTCACCTTGTTTGCCGAAGAAAATAGTTTTGGTTACGCTAATGAAATTAGATAGTAATAACTACTTAGTGTTCTTGATGCATTCCAATCTTGTGTTAGTCATTAAATATCGCAGAAAGATTTTGATGATAAAAAGTCTATGAGTGCCAGTTCTCGAATGATTAAAAAGGACTTTCCACAAGTAAGAAAGAAGTTATGGAAAGAAATGTTTTGGTAGAAAGGTTCTGTCTGCTAACTACTGGTGGTTCTCTCATCAACATCATGAAAAAGTATTTTGAAAGCGTGAATATGGGACTTAAATAGTTTGCTATTCTTTCAGATGGAATAGAGTATTCAAACCCTAAATTCTTTCGAACTCTAGAAGAGAAGTTAGCTAATACTCAGCGTATTCTCTCAAGACGCAAAAAAGTGAAACTAATTGTAGTCTACAAAAAAAATCGAACGCTAGAAACGACTACTTGCAAAAAATATCTACTGAAATTCCTGTCAAAACATTAAAAGTTTGTATTTCGTTAATAGAGATATTTCTTACTTCATCTATTACTAATTTTCTAGATATATTTAGTTTTCTTTATCTTCCAATGCATCAATCACATTTTTGTGATATACATAGACCTTTTCGTCTTTACCAAAAATAATATAATAACTTTTAACAAACCATTTTAAAGGTATTTAGATACTTAAATGTAATAAAATTGATTGTATGGTAATTAAATCTTATTATTGATATATTTAAAGAGAGGGCCTCATAATTAATATATAATAAGAAACTCTAATATTCTTTTTCAATATTTCCTATTAGCTAAATTGTTAGAGTTAAATCATCATGATTAAAGTATGTATTAGTTTGTCACAGTTAACAAACATTAACTTTTGTTACTATAGTCAATTTTCTTTAGCAATCGAATACAACTACATTTTAAATAAAAAAACCTTGTTTTGCGACTACTTGAAGCTGCACAAAATCAGTAATTTTAGAAATGATTCTGTTATGACATGATTTCTAAAAAGTTATATGAGTAAAGGAGAGTTAATAGATGAATATGAACAATACTAATGAGTACCTTTTGTTTGGTGTAGGCTACACTTTATTAAAAGATGACCAAGTGATCGAAGTCAGATCTTTAAGTAGGGAAGTACATAAAATTCATGACAATTCTGATATTCTCCCTCCTCATCATAATCCAGAAATTAAAAAGCATGATGACCGAGAAATAAAATTATCAGATATACTAGATAAAGAATTAATTAAAAAAATACAAAAAGGATTTTTTTATCGTGAATGGATATTAGAAAAAGGAGATTTTGAAAGATTTCTAAAAATTCCTTCCTTAATGGAGATAGATTTAGGTGAATTAAATAAATACAAAATCCGAAAGTTCAATTGATACACTACTACATATTTCACCTTTGCAAAAATTAAATGGTATACTAAGCTACAAGAGCGTTATACCATCTTGTATTCCTGATACGTACTCTCTATTTTACTTAAAAAAGAAATAAAATTGATTATTCTTAAGCTTTTACTCAACATAAAAATAGTAAACTATGTAGTGATAATGCATGCCATCTTAAACCACCAATTAGTTGGTAGACTAGAAGTGATCAAATATTCAACAGCAGTCCCCTGATGACTCCTAGTCACCAATAATTTTCGATTATGAAATGATATTTTTATCGATTGTAAAATTGGCGATGCCTGTTTGATATGACACCAATTTTCTAAACTGTACCTTTAGTTTATTTTCATCATTTTACGAAATTTCACCCAAGGTATTCCACTAACTGCTTTAGATGTAATACTATTCTTTGTACCTTACTTACTTGCAAGTCTTTAATCCCTATGATGTTCTGGTCTTTGACATTTCTCAATTAATCATTATTGTAACAAAAACTCATTTCTTTATTTTTGCCGATAACTGATTTTTCATCTCCCAGAAACCAGGAGTTGAATCAACATCGTAAGATCTAATATAATTAGTAATCTTAAGTTTTAATTCTTGAGATAAATCATCTCTTTCCTCATATTTAGTAAGTAGTAGTGATTTTTTAATTTTTGGTTCAAACAGTAGTATGATTTTTTCTAAAGCTTCTTCATTTACCTTCGCTTTTTTTACTAATTCATATAACATAAATTCTTACCTCCTTATTTGAATATGAATTTTTGATCTGACAGGAACTTCTATAGTTACTAGTTAAGACAATTCAATTATACTTAGTTAATATTATTTCCACCCAAGTACTTTTGTAATTTTTGGATAGCATGTTTACGTGTTTTAGAAACAGATTGCTGGCTCTTACCAAGTTTTTCACCTATGGTTGTATCATTATAATTATTAATATAAGCCATATGAATTATCTCTTGTTGTTTTGGAGTTAGTATTTGAAGAGCTTTATATAACAAAGGATTAGATACATAATCCTTAATATCATCACTTTTTATTATCCGTTCAACATCAATTTCGGAATGCGGATCTTTAATTAAGTCTTTCTGAGTGTTTTCCTCACTTTTGTATAAGGGTTGGTCTACGGTTAATGGGTATCTGTGTGAAATTTTACGATTTCTTTTATCATAATTTATAGCATTATAGTATATAGCTGAAGATATATATGACTTAAACCTTATATCAAAATAGAACCTCTTAAACTTTAAATCTAGTAGTTCTTTATTCTTTTTTGTAGGATACTTCATTGCTTTCACAAATAGAGCCTGGTTTACATCTTCTGTAAAAAAGGATTTAATTAGTTCATTTTCAAAAAAAACGCCCTCTCTCTTTTTAAAGTATTCAAAGTCTTTTCCACAAGCTTCTGGATCTTTATCCATTTTCATTTCACTCCTTACCTATACAAAACGAAAAGACGAACCAACAAACGAACATTTGTTCTATTTTTGATTATATCATATTTCTCTCTTAAAGTAATATTCTTACAAAAATAGTCTTTTATTTTGTATGAAGATATATATGTTCTCCTTGCAAATTGTAACAAATATATATCTTTCTTCAACACAGCACAGTGGTGATGAGATCCTTTCATTTGTAAGCAATTATTATTAAGTATTACTTTAGGATTTATTATTTAGTCAGTTTCCTATTCGAGTGATATTTATTTTTAAAATACCTATATTCAGATATAAATATTCCTTTTGTTTTACTATTCTTAAAAAGAAGAAAAAATAAAAGAAAATACAACCACCTTTGTTAAAAACTTTAACAATTTTTATTTTTTTCAATAATACCTATATTTAACAATTAAAATTAAAAATAAAACGGGCATTATACTCATTTTAAGGTGCGTGGAGTAAGTTTATGGTTACAGGTCATTATCACTAATATGAAGCTGGTGGAAGTTTGGCAGGACATGTAAGCATGGCCAACAATTATCTTCAATAAATTAAGCTATGAGGTTAACGTTGTCATCAATCAGGAAAACGCAGTCATATAATAGGACAACATAAAGAGTGTAGGATGTTTATACCTATGTATAATGGTATTCAGCAAATGGCTCAATTCCTAAAAATCATGACAGCACGAGGACATGCACTAATGACTAAAGGTAGGTTAGGGGAATTAGCTAAGTATGCTCGTGATGAACAAACTTCCTTAGCATCTGATTTAGCTAGTTGTTTCGCAGATTTTAATGTCGCGACAGATTGTACGACACTTTCCGCTAAAGAGCTAGAAGGTTTAGAAATGGTAGAAGAATCTATAATTAAAGAAGTGTTGGAACAACTTATGATAGACTTAGTCAATTAAACCAGAAGGTTGTGTGGTGTACTGGTTATAGGAGATTAATACGAAGAGAAAAGAAGCAATATATGATGAAGAACATAACTTGTTTACTGCAGCTGAAACGTATAATAGTGAAGGTGGACAGCTTGATTTATTTGAGATGTACGATATACAGATGGTAGACATAAGGAGTTATAAAAAACGTTCGAGAAAAACACCAGTTGAGAATCAGTTGGTTATTAATCTTTAACATTAAAAAGAGCATGGGTATGACTCATGCTCTTTTTTTATTGACATTTGTAAAAAATAGTTATTGAATCAGTTTGTAATATTTTGGGGTGGTGGGTTAATAGCAAGCATGAGTTCAATAGCTGGCATTTCAGGTAGACGTTCGATAAAATTCATTTTATCTTTCTCTGTTGGAAACTGGAAGGATTCTAGTTCATGAGAAATCTTGAAATTCCTTTCAGCAGGAGCTTTTGTAATTAAGTAGATTCGAAGAGTGTATTCACTTTGTTCTGAGAGTAGTAAGATCCCTATACCCTTAGTAATAGGGCTTATAATTATCCCTTCTAACTGATACTTTTCTAATATGCTATTATCCAACAAAACAGGTACTTCAGATAATGTTTTATATGGCAAAATAACCTTTCCTTTTCAATAGAATTGACTAATGTATTTTTCTCTATTTTAGGATATGCCTACAAATTTGTACTTTGTTAACAAATTATTCATATTAGGAGGTGGTTCTATAATGATGATAATTAATACTTGGGCCAGATTGTGGAATAACAAGATTTTTGAGTAATCTTTTTTAGTTATAAACAGTAGGAGATTCCTATATATAACAGACTTAAATAGTTGTTTTCAAGACTATATTAACAAAAGTCAAACCCTTTTTGCAATAAAGGAGAAGGGACTTTTAAATTGACATTGTGTCTACAAAATATTTGTATGAATTTTTAAATAGAATTATAAACACTGAAAAAAATGTAGAAAAATAAGGAATATTGTTGTAATGTATTCTTGTAATGTATAATTTTACTAAAAATTTAAACTAGTTTAGGAGGATTTATTTTATGAAATTGTCGAAGCAATCTTTCACTGTTATGATGTTTTCTGTATTTGCATTAATATTATCATTAGTTGGAATGCCAAGTACGACAAGTGCCTATATAGGTGAGCAGATTATTGATGCACCACAACCAGGTTGGTCGAGGTATGATGATACAAATGGAAATATAAATTATGAAGGAGGTTTTTTTACTGAATCTTATAATATGCCTTTTGGAGGATCATACAGTAATATAGAAATGGTAGGAGACAAAATCAAATTCAACTTTACTGGTTCAAACCTAAAGCTATTAGCTACGTATGACTACAATTTCTATGATTATACAAACAACGGTATAGTTTATGTTGATGGTCAACAGTACCCATTCATTCAAAATGACTATCCTGGAATGAATCAAATTGTATTTTTTGAATTGTTAGGTTTGGAAGATAAAGAACATTTTGTTGAGATTGTAGTGGAAGATAATTTCGGAATCAATTCCAGAGTCTCTTTAGATGCCATTGATATTGATGAAGGGGGTACCTTGTTACCTTTTAATGAAAATGTCATGGGTACAACCGATTTAACTTTAGATCTAGAAACTGAAAAAACTGAAGTATTTAGTACAGAGGTATTCACAGTAGATGTTTGGTTGAAGAATGGACAAGATATATATGCGGAAGATTTGAACATAACTTATGATGATACATTATTTGAATTTGTTGGTGCTTCAGCTGGAGAAGGATTAGATTTTTATCATTCTGAAGAAGATGAGGGAAGTGCATTACGTTACATTCTTGCTAGTCAAGGGCGTGATTTCGGTATAAATGAAGATGCTGTTTTAGTAACCTTAACATTTAAAGCAAAATTTTCTGGTGGGTTTGGAAAAATCGTTGTGGAAAATGGTCTTGTTGCTGATAAATACGGAAATGAATATGCTCCTTCCTTAACTGAATTAGAGATCAATGTAACATTAGCCGATGGTGATGTAAATAATGATGGTAAGGTAACACTTGGAGATCTTGCGATTGCTTCATATGATACTGGAGTATCAAGCGAAGAAGTAAGTGAAGTAGAATCAGACGTAAATTTAGATGGTGAAATTAACGATACAGATTTAAGTGTAATTGTACAAGCAATCTTAGATGCTGAAAATGGAAATTAATAGCTTATTAGATTTTAACCCCTGCTCTTTTGAGTTGGGGTGTTTTAGTAGTGGGTTTGGTATAGTACAAAAAAACTGCTACCTTTAGGGTAATAGCTTTTAATTGATCATCCAAAAATGACTGGCTGACCTCATAATACGATTCTGGCAATGTTGTCGAATAAAACTAATTCTTAACAATTTTAAAACCACCTACCTATTAAACGGCAGGTGGTTACAGCCTTCCTTAAAATGAAAGTTCAACAACTTCATTATCTCTTTGAGGGTTTATTTTATCAAAGCCTTAATGGTATTCCATTTACCAAACATACGATAAAACACTTGAGAGTCGGGGAGATTGTTCGTTTTCGCATATCTATCCCAATTAGCTTTAGTTGTAAAATGTAATGAATGCTCGCGAGCAATTTTTAATAGCCCTTCTTTATCGTACCCAGTAATCATTTTCTTAAATTCAATCCATCCACCAAATCTTCTATGGAATGTTTGAGACTTAGGGAATCCATGTTGCTCTGCGAATACATCCCAACTATCACGTGTATCAAAATGCTCTTTATACTGTTCAGAGAGTTTCAGGAGTTCTTCATCTGAATATTCACTGAACGGTATATTTGCGAGACGTTGTATATCTTTCCACTTAATCTTGTGATAATGAAAAACTTCATATAAAGGAAGTTTGTGCTCCTTAGCAAAAGCATTCCATTTAGCTTTTGAGGTAAAGTGTTGGCTATATTCATTTGCTAAACTAAGCAATTGTTCTTTAGTATATTTTCTACTAATATAGTTTTGGTGTTTATTTATTGGAATACCCATATGTTCTTTAAATGTGTTCCATGTTCCAAACGCATTGCCTAATATCCTTGAACTGGGTAGACCATTTTGTTTTGCGTATTCATCCCATTCTTTAGTGGTAGTTATGTGTGATCGATGTGGCTCGGTTAAATCTTGTAAACCTTCTAAAGAATGACTGTTTTTTCGCATTTTTTTCATTTAATCCCGCCTTTTAAAATCCCTCTGTAACGATATTATACTTATTTTGAAGTTGTTTCAATTCTTCTGTTACATTTTCAACACAGTGGGGATAATCAGGACGTTTAGTGTCATTTACTTCATTTAGTTTTATCAATAAATGATTCAATTTATCTTCATATTCTTCTTTTCGAATCATATTTTCCCATTTTACATATTCACTATAGCTTTTTACTAAGTGGTTTTTACTCCTAATACTAGGATTATCTAAAAGAATACTTTCCGAATATACCATCATAAATTTTCTAAACCAGGGTGTATCTGTTAATACGAAATAGTCAAAATCTTGAAGGTGAATATCATGATGAGGTTCATAGCAAAACAAGGGGTAGGTTTTATTCATCTCAAAATTATGTAGTTCTATTCTTTGGCATTTTAAGTGAGATTCTTTTTCTTCTATATGAGGTAAGACAAAGTAATCTTTATTGTCCTTTGTTACACCTATATAAAACACTTTTTCATCCGTTTTTGGCATCCTATTAACATCATTCCTAACCTTATCTCCAGATACTTCAAAACGCTCTCTACCAAGAAAACGTGCTTTCCAATGTTTCCCTCCTTTTTTCCAAGGTCCAATATAATTTAATATCACCATAGGTGACAGTATGATCGCAGCCACAATCAAAAATACAAATCCAAACACAGGAATAAGATAGACTATTCCAATAGATATTAATACTATTAAAATCATGCAAATAAAACTCACAACTCCAAAGGCTATCAACTTTGAAAAAGTTTCTTCTGGATTACTCGTTATAATTCCAATGCTCTCTAAGAATGGTATAACTCCTATAAATTCTAATACTGCTGTAACCTGCTTAAAGAAGACAATAAAAAGAATGAATAATATAATGGCTATTAAACCAGGTAGACCGCTATCATATCCTCTTTTATATTCCATCCGGGCATGAATAAATCCTAAAATTGTATTTAACATAATTGTCACCACCTCAATAATTATACGTATAAAATATGTAATACTATTATAACCAAATGTTAATAAAATGTCAATATTAGGTAAGTATTTCAATAGTATAAGCATTGGTATATTGCTAATTATATATATTGTATATATAATTAAAGTAATTCAATAAATTAAAGGGAAGCCCCCTATTAATAAATGTTCTTCATTTTGTCAGTTTATCTGAACATTTATTAATAGGGGGCTGTTTTCTTTTTTAATAGATTAAATATTACTGCAGGGAGTGAGGGCAAATTGATACAAAATATTGCTGTGATGGATAATGACATACAGTTGGCAGAAGGATTGAAGCGGATAATAGAAATGAAAGAAAGAACAGACATTGTTGTTCATACTTTTTCACATCGAGAAGAGGAGATTCCAAAACTAATAGAATTAGATCCTGATCTACTTATGACAACTTGTATTGATGAAGATAATAAAGGGATTAGTGTCTTAGAAAAGATTAATAAATTGTTGCCATATACAAAAAAACTTGTTCTATCAAAATCCATAAATCAAAAATTTAATTCCGAGATACTTCTTCATGGAGTAAAAGGGTACATACCTTTAAATATTCCTGCACCTGTTTTATTGGATGCTATTTCAATAATAGAAAATGGTGGAGTCTATCTTCACCACAATGCAACTCAGGGTTTATTGTACGATTACCTTGAACTTAAATCTGAAAGAGCGAATATGAATTTTAATCATATTAAAACAGGGATCAATCCATATGATTTATCTAAGAGAGAAATAGAAATCTTACTATTGGTTGGGGGTGGATATAACAATCAAGAAGTAGGTGGGCAATTATTTATTAGTGATAAAACAGTAAAAAATCATATCTCTAACATTATTCGAAAATTGGGTGTTAGAACTAGGACAGAAGCTGTAGTGAAAGCCATTATAGAGGGAATTATAAATACTGATGAGATTGAATCTTCCACCACAGCCAAAACAAGAAGCCTTAACAATTAGTGATTTCTTAAGAAAAATATTATTGACAACCCATTTCAAATATGTGTATTATAAATCGAAAATAAACTTTTAGGTTAAATAGAATTACCCATAAAGGAGATGTTAGTAATGAAAACTGTAGCTATAATTGGTGGTAGTCAAAGTAATACTAATAAGTTAGCCAAAAAGAAAGGGTTAAATCTCATGGTTCATGATGGACATATTAAAGGTGGAGGGAATAAGGGTGCTTTTAAGAAAATTGCCAGAAAGTCTGTTGTGTTATCTGGAGCTTGTTGTCACCCCTCAAACTAAAAGGCTAACGGTTCTAGGGACCATTAGCCTTATTGGGGTTGTATTCTTCTTTATATATGGTTTAAAGTTTTTTATCTTAAAAAATTGAAATACTAATCCGTGTGTTGTCTCTTTCTCATAAATTATAAAGATAACAAACTTTTTGTCATAACATCGTTTAATATAGGAGCTGTTGCATAATCCTTTTTTATAGTTCCTTTGACATGGGAACCAATTAGAAAACTCAACTCTTACTTATTTGACCCATTTTGTCATGCCAAAATTCTTCACATTTTTCTATAATAACTTTTATTACCTCTTCATTTCGGTCTACGTAGAAGTAATGAAAGTTTACTCCACCAATCAATAGTGCAACCCACCATCTTTTTGCACCTGTGACAGCCATATAATGTTGACATTGAAGGTTAAGAGATTGAACTAAGTCTTTTTTAAACATATAGTTTTTATTGGACGTTGCTTTACAAAGTAAACCAGCATTTTGACCAACTATGAATCTGTCAACGTTGGCAATGAGAAAGGGGTATTTTTTATTTTGTAGTATTGCATTTCTTCGGTGTAATTTCATTCCAGTCCTTTCTTTAAATTCTTCGGCAATAAAGCTCTTTACCCTCATATGAAATTTAAAATAATCATTAGATGTTCTAACTTTTTGCCCACTCTTCTCTTTAAAAAGCATCTCTTTACTTTTTCCTTTATCCAATCCTAAAAGGGCATTTATATCTGAACCACCAATGCCTTTGTTCCTCCACAGAAATACTTCATCATTACTTAAATTATGTTTCCAAATAAGAATTTTATAGTCCATCTCTTCCTCCTTTATTATTGATACTCATAACTTATAAAACTTTTGGATAGTTTTCTAAGTTTTTATTTCCCTTCATTCCGCTTTTTTTACTGAAACATTACTTGAATTCAAGTAAACCCATAATTATTTGGTCAAATTACCCTGGATTACCAACAACTTTACCAAGAACAATATATTTTTTTTGTTGCTAGTATATTAATACATAGAAATATGATTCCAACTATAACATTAGGGAGGTACACTCATGAAACCAGCAATACTGTATTACCCGTGTACTCTTCAGGACATAAGTTTTGATGAATGGTTTGGGGATATAAGGAAAAATATCACTATTATAACAATTAGTAGTTTTAACGATTTGGAACAACTAATAAAAAGGGAAAATTATTCTGTATATATCCTACTAACGAATATAAATTCCTTTCCTTCTGAATGGCAGTTCAATGAATTAAAAGCAGAGAAAACCATCATGATTTTAACAGGATTAAATCGAATGAAGGTTATGTTCCTCAATTCCTTTCTGGATTCAATTGAAACCTACGTAGAACCCTCAAATGATAACCCGTTTTTTCATCAGTCTTTAACTTATTTGGAAGAAAACATATGTAATAGTGAACTGTCACTTGAGAAAGTTGCTTCACAGGCATATGTAAGTAAATGCCATTACTCTAGAATGTTTCAAAGATACGTTGGAAAAGGATTTAAAGAATATGTGATTAGTAAACGGATACAGAAAGCAAAGTTACTACTACAAAAAGGAGATACAGTTACGGATGTATGTTTTTCCATTGGATATAATGACCTAACTCATTTTGCTCGAATGTTTAAAAAGATCGTAGGAGTTAACCCTTCAACTTACAGAACCAAAAATATGACCTCGGAGGTATAAGTGTATGTTAAAAAAATTTTTAATTATTCTTTTAGCCTTATTTTTGATAGGTGGAGTATTTGTAGTATACAAACTATACAAGAGCTATGATATTCCACAATTGGATAAGACAATTTCAATAGAAGATTTAAATCTAAATTTTGACAAAGAAAAATTAGTTTCGAAGAATCTTACCGAGACAAAAAACTTGCCGCTCGAAAAAGTGAATAATGACAATCATGAAAATGCCTATTTATTTGCCAAAAAGCTTATAGAGGACGGGAATAGTCAAGAAGCAATTCCCTATTTAAAGAAAATCGTAAAATTAGAACCAACAAACTTAAGATATATTAATGATCTTAGGGTCCTTTATCTTGAGATGAATCAAACGGATTTATTTCTACAATTTAGTGGTACAGTTTCACAAACATATGAAATTAAACTTAACAATGCCCTTGCATATGTCGATTACTTACAAACCCCAGACCTTGGAACAGCTAACCTTGGTCAAAAATCAGCACAATCTATTAATATACTAAACTCTATTCTTGAAGAAGATCCCTATGATATATTAGCCCATTATGCAAGAGGATTAAATAATTTGTATTGGCCTGCTGGATTACAGCGTTCAAGTAAATCCATACAGGACCTAACATATTGTGTTTCAGCAGAAAATACCTTTAACAGTACAGATTTTGAGTTTTGGCCTAATTGTTACACAGCACTTGGTGATGCTTATGTAAAAGATGGACAAGTTGACCAAGGGAAGCTTGTCTGGAGTACTGGTCTAAAAAAATTTCCTGATAACCATCAATTAAAATTAAGGACTAACCTATCTGACGACCAAGCACTTGATTTGGTAAGAGAAGAAAGAGGAATTGATATTTTCCAAAGGCCTGACCCTTCTATTACTAATTTAAACGTTCTTTGGGAGTAGATTATGAGAGGAGAGAGGATTAATATGAGTCCTATTCTAGCTTCTGGAACAGCTGTTATGTCATCGTTAGGAACAAATATTAATGACACTTGGTCAGGATTATTAACTAAAAAACACGGAACCGAAAAGGTAAAAACATTTTCTATAGACAAACACAAAAATCAAAATGCATGTGAGGTAAAAGGTTTAAGTTTAGTTTGTTTTGATGACGTCTTAAAATTAGGACGAGCATCAAGTATGTTGATTACCTCTATTGATGATGCACTCCATGATGCTGGTATTGATATTCAAGATATAGAAAGATGTGGTATTTGTATTGGCACAACAATGGGAGAACTAGATGGATTAGATAAAGATAGTGCCACCAACAGATATGGCCCACAAGTCCTTTCTGAGAATGTAAAAAATTATTACAATCTTACAGGTCCATCATGGACAATAACAAATGCATGTGCGGCAGGGAATTTTTCTATTGCAAAAGCAGTAGATGAACTCGAAAGTGGTCGTGCAGATGTTATGATTGCCGCTGGTGTAGATGCTTTATCATGGGTAGCATTTACTGGGTTCAGTAGTTTAAGAGCTATGTCACCAGATCTTTGTCGACCATTCGATGAAAATCGAAAAGGTTTAATTTTAGGGGAAGGTGCTGGAGTCGTAATTTTAGAAACTATGGAACATCTACTTAAAAGAAGTGGAAAAGCAAAAGCTTCTATTTTAGGTTATGGAATGAATTGTGATGCGCACCATATTACACAACCAGATCCTGCTGCCGCTGGTGCCATATCTGCAATGAAAGCCGCTCTAGAAAAAGCAAACATGAAACCATCTGATATTGGATATGTTAGTGCCCATGGAACAGGTACACCGGCAAATGACTTAATGGAAGGGAATGCATTGTACGAATTATTTGGGAAAAGTGTGAAAACCAGCTCAATTAAAGGTAATATTGGTCACACACTTGGGGCTGCAAGTGTAATTGAAGCAGCAATATGTATAAAAGCACTGGAGGAGAAGTTACTCCCTCCAACTGCAAATGTGAAAAGTCTTGATCCTAGAATAAATGTAGACGTCTTATGGGATAAGCCTGAAAGCTTTAAAAGTATGTTTGTTATGTCTAACGCATATGCATTCGGAGGAATTAATTCTTCTATCATTATAGGAAAAGCTTTTTAATAGGAGGAAATTATGATTAACTTAAAAGAAAATAAATTAAGAGTGGTTACTTCTTGGAGTGAATATAAAATAGATCCAAGATATTTTGTTTTGTTGTTTCTTGCTTCATTTACAATTGGAGGACAATTTTATTTAGATTTTTATCAAAAGTGGGATGCTGTTATAACATCAGTGTCTGTAACGGTTCTCACTGAGATTATCTTAACAAAGATTTTTCACAAAAAATGGAATTTATTTCCTATTAGTGCAGTGATTACTGGGATGGGAGTTGGACTCTTAGTTAGCTCTTATTTGCTCTGGGTATATGCACTTACTGCTTTTATTTCTATATTCTTAAAGTTTGTCATCAAGTTTAAAAAAGGACATATTTTTAACCCAAATAATGTTGCAGTTGTTTTAGTACTGTTTTTTTTACAAGAATACGCTGTTAGTACACCAAAACAATGGTCTAATGGATATTTAATTATGGCTGTAATTCTATGTCTTGGGTTAATTGCAACATACCTAGCAAACCGACTTGATGTTGTCTTAACCTTTTTAGGAGGGTTTACCGTATTTGGATTATTCCGTCACTTTGTATTAGGAGCTCCATTATTTGCTGCAATAGGCCCTTTATTTGGTGCAGGTCTCCAATTATTTGCTTTCTTTATGATAACAGATCCAAAATCTACTCCTACCACAAGGAAATCTAGGATCATTTTTGCTTTGTTAGTTGCATTTGTTGATGCAGTATTTCGTGTTTATCGTATTCCAAACCCTCAATTCTACGCTTTGTTTGTCATTAGTCTTTTAACTATTATACCATTTCGTATATGGGTATCAAAAAAGATTAACCACAACAAAATTGGTGAAGTGGAGGTATAATAATGATCCAAATAAAGGGCATTTCATCTATTTCTCCTTTTGGTTTAGGTGTTGAGAAATTTATTTCTCGATTTGGATTGAGTGAAGAAATGGAGAAGGAGCTAATACCTCCAGATTCCTTGAATTATAAATACTTACAAGGGTTACGTATACTACCAAAGGTAAGTCAATATGGTTGTATATCTGCTAGTGAGGCGTTTAGATTTGCCGGTTATCCAAATTTTAAAGAAAAAGATGATAGAACTGGGGTTATTGTCTCCAATAATTTCGGTAGTCTACATGCTATAAAAGACATGTTTGAAGACTCAGATAAATACGGTCCTAATAGTGTAAATCCTAGATTTTTCCCAGGAACAGTCCTAAATGTTGTTGCTGGACACATTTCTATAAAACTAAAACTTAGTGGACCAAATATTACTATTTCCGAAGGGGTTTATTCCGGACAAAAAAGTTTACTGTATGCGTATGAACTTTTAGAACAGGGAGAGATAGAAAGAGTTATAGTCTGTGACTTAAATATTTATCCACCACAAAAATATCGAACAACCGTTCAAGATTATCTTCCTAGATTCGAACATGTAAGTACTGTATTGTTAGAAAAAGTGAGTCCCAACAACTCAGGAAAAAATGGGGTACCCATCAAAATAAGCAGATCTTTTAATCCAATTCACCAATATAATGAGATAGAAGCTCAAGATATTATTCCACACCTACTAAATAACTCTTATCGAATCTTAAAAGAACAGGAAAGAGCAAAAACCTATTTATCTACTCAATCAGATCAGACCATGATAAATATAGAACTTAACTAGGAGAGAACTTGATGGACAATGTTTATGTAACAGGAACCAATCTCATTTCGAGCTTAGGAAATGAGAAAGAGTCTTGGATAAAGATTTTCGAAACAAATAGTCAGCCTATTGAACGAGAATACAAGTTAAGTAATGGTAGCATGCAAAAATACCCTGTCTATTCCATTAGAGAAGAAGTTATTAATAGTTTATTTAACAAATACAATGACCTTAGAATAGATGATGAATTTTTAAAAGAAGATAAAGATTTTATATTATTACTTCTTTCCACACTACAATGTTTAGAAGATGCTAATATTGATGCTAGGTCTTTTAAGGATAAAAGAATAGGTTTAATTATTGGTCATGAAAATCTAGGTGTTAATACACTTATTGATAGTCTCCTACAAGAAAAAACAAGATTGGATTCCACCAATCCCGTTAATTCATTTAATCACTATAAAAACAAATTTTTCAGACTTCAAAACTACACATATTTATATTATCTAGCTAAGACATTAGGAATTAATGGGCCTACATACACAGTGAATAATGCCTGTGCCTCTGGTTTATACGCTTTAGACTTGGGTAGTAACCTTATTAAAATGGATCAAGCCGATATTGTGATAGTTGTAGCTGGTGACTATGCTCATGTTACTGAACATTTATGGTTAAGTGAGAAAGGTTTTAGTTCAACAAATGGTAACATTACCCCCTTTAGTAATAAAGCAACTGGATCAATATTAGGAGATGGGGTAGGAACAGTTATATTAGAGTCAGAAAAAAGCTTAAACAAAAGAAACATAAATCCTAAAGCGAAATATTTTACTACATCATTCCTTCAAGATACATGGAGAATAAACCTCCCCGATGTGACAGCCCAATCTTACAGAAAAGTAATTCAGAACTCATTAAAAAGGTATGGAGAAAGTGTAGACCTTATTATCCCACATGGAACAGGTATACCTTTCTGGGACAAATATGAATCTAGAGGAATTAAGGATGCTTTTGATTCATTGGGTTCAAAAGTTCCAGATATCACTGCATTCAAAGGTTATATAGGTCATACACTTGGAGCAAACAGTTTGATAGAATTAATCTTCGGAATTAATAGCATTCTATCAAACACTATTCCTCCTATTAACCACGGGGAATCAAGCATTAACAATGAATACAATTTACCTTTCGTGACTAGTACGAAAAACAAAAAGGTAAGAAGTTTGATGAAAACTGTCGCAGCTTATGGTGGGTTTAATGCTTCAACAATAATTGAAAAAGTATAAAAGTGAGGGGGGAAATTAATTGCTAGTTAATTCAACTGACTTTCAACAAAAAACGGCATTAGTTACTGGAGGATCTAGGGGAATTGGTCGTGAGGTTGTCAAACTACTTGTTAAAAACAAAACCAATGTAGTGTTCACATATAACAAAAGTATTCAAGAAGCTAAATCATTAATAGAAGAATTTAGTGAATATGATGTATTTGTTAAAGGGGTTCCTTGTGATTTTAGTAAAAAAGAAGAAATAGACCATCTATTAAACACTGTTTCGAATATATCTCCTAAAATACATTTTTTAGTAAATAATGCTGGAACCAATATAGATAAGCCCTTTTTTCAAATGGAAGATGATGAATGGGATAATGTAATTCAAGTAAACTTAAATAGTACTGCTTATTTAACACGAAAATTACTTAGAACAATTTTGGTACAGCAAGGAAGTATTGTTAATATCGCCTCAATTTCCGGAATAATAGGCACCGTTGGCCAAGTCAATTACACTGCAGCAAAAGCAGGGATAATAGGTTTTACAAAGGCTCTTTCTCGGGAAATTGGAAGCTTCGGAGTTCGGGTAAACTGTGTTGCACCAGGATATATTAATACGGATATGCTAAATAGCATCCCTCATTCAAAGAAAGAAAGTGCAAAAAAACAAATATCCCTTAATAGACTTGGCGAAAAAGAAGAAGTTGCTAAGACAATTCTTTTCTTTTTATCATCAAACGCGTCTTATATAACAGGTCAAACATTAACAGTTGATGGGGGATTAATATAGAAAGGATGAAGATATATGAATTACCAAGAAAAAACAGATTTGGTACTTAGTCTTATTGCCGAAATCGCTGATATTAACCAAGAAGAAATCCAAAACGAAAGCACATTCGAAGAAATTGGTGTTGATTCACTAATGGCTCTTGAACTAGCAGTACATTTAGAAAGGGAGTTTGGTGTAGTTATAAATGAAGAGGAACTTATTAATCTACGAAAAGTAGAAGATCTGTTTCAATACCTTGTTTAAGGTGGGAAAAAAATTGAAGTCTTATAAATACAGGTTTACTAGAAGATGGTTCTACTTTTATCAACATTATTTTAATAACCAAGACAGTTTCTTTAAGAAAAGGTTTAAGCATGTACTTGTCAGCTTCTTCACAGGTGCACTATCTCCATTAATTATCCCTTCCACTAAGCTTTTAAGTCTTGTCCTTCAAAAATTAAACCCACAGTTCTATAGAGGTTTTTCTTATGAAGGTACTGCAATTGGATTTGGTATTAAATCCAGCTTTGCTAGGCATAAGGGTTCTCACTTTGAAAAGCAAATAAACCAATTATCACCTGCTTCAATTTATCAATATTATGTTGGATTAGGATGGTGGCTACATTTACTTTACAAATATGATCAAAAGAAATACTCCAAATTAGTAAATCAATTAAACCCTAATTACTCACATATTATGTTCGATGGTGTAGGGTTCAAGATAGGCCTCTTCCACTATATCTACAACAAACAATGTATTAATTTATTTAATAACTTCTCTGAGCAACAAAAACGTGTTTGTTTTCAAGGGTTTGGAAGAAGTTTGTGGTTTATTAGCCGGTTTCAGTGGGATGTTGCTTTAAAAGAATTAAATAGATTAGGTCAACAATTCCCTTATCGAAACGACATCCTTAGTGGAATGGGGCTTGCTGTAGCCTATAGTATATTTGATAATTTATTCCTTGGACAAAAGATCATCCAATCAATCGAGGAAAAAGAAGACCTAGCACCTTTTATACAAGGTCTAGCATTTGGTCTTGAGACACGTAAACGTCAAGATCCAAACTTATGGGAAATGACTATCGAAAACCTTCCTAAAGACTTAATCAATTATGCTAACAATCTTATAGATTTGGTTCACAAAGTAAAGGATGATCTAAATAAAACCTGTAATAACCATGACTTCTATGTGTTATGGATAGATGGAATCAGACAACAAATAAAGGAGAATGGATATGCGGAAGCGAACAAATAAATTACTTTTTATACCTATACTTACATTAATGGTACTGTTATCAGCATGTAATCAGGAACCAAAGGGAAAAGATTATGGTGTTAATTTTCAAGATATAACAAAAGAATCCGGGATAGAATTTACACATAATAAAGCAAAATTCGATGATAAAGTAAATAATGTAATGCCATGGCTAACATCTACAGGAGCCGGTGTTTATCTAAATGATTATGACAAAGATGGTTTTGTTGATGTGTATCTAATTAACTCTAAAAAAGGAACAAGTAATTATCTCTACAAAAACAATCAAGACGGGACATTTACTGATGTAACAAGTGGTTCTGGAATTGGATTAGTCAACAATAATGGAATTTCAGAAACAGCTTTATGGTTTGATTATGATAATGATGGATGGCAAGATTTATTTGTTGGTGCGTGGGGAAAGAGTCAACTTTTTAAAAATAATGGCGATGGTACCTTTAATAATGTAACAAAAGAATCAAATATTGACGTATTTAGCTATGCTGCAGATGCCATTACATTTGACTATAACAAGGATGGAAATCTTGATCTATATGTAGGGAACTATTTTAGAGATGAAATTAATTTATGGGATCTCAATACAACAAAGATATTTCATGATGACTTTGAAAGTGCACGAAACGGTGGAGATAATTATCTCTTTAAAAACAATGGCGATGGTACATTTTCTGACGTCTCAAAAGAATTAGGCGTCGATGATACAGGGTGGACTTTAGCTACAGGCTCTGTTGATCTAAACAAAGATGGATGGCCAGACCTATACAATGCTAATGATTTTGGACCTGATTCATTATATATGAACCAAGATGGGAAAGGGTTTAAAAAGATTGTCCAAGATAGAGGAATTGGGGACGATAATTTTAAAAGCATGAATGTTGATTTTGCTGATGTCTTTCATGATGGGAATTTTGCAAACTATATAAGCAATATTAGTAAAGAAAAGTACCTTTTAGAGGGAAATCAACTATGGCACATGAATGATAATGGTACTTATGTTGATCGTGCACAAGAGCTTGGCGTAAAATTAGCCGGTTGGTCATGGGGAGCAAGATTTTTTGATGTAAATAACTCAGGAAATATGAGTTTAGTTGTAACCAATGGCTATATCTCTGCAAATAAAGATAAAACGTACTGGTTTGATATGGGAACTCTAGCGACAACACCTGGAAACATTGTAGAAGATGCAAAAAACTGGCCTGCAATGGGGGATAAAAGCATGTCAGGGTACGAGCAAAAAGCCATATTTTTAAATGAGAATGGAAAATTTCATAACATAGCTAGTGAGGTTGGGATTGATTTTCGCTATGATGGCAGAGGTGTTGCTGTAGGAGATTTAGATAATAACGGTACCCTGGATTTAATATTTGCCAACCAATCAGCACCAGCAAAAGTATATAGTAATAATCAACATAATGAACATAATTGGATTAAAATTGACTTAACCGGAGTCTTCCCTAGTAATGTAGAGGCAATTGGAACTAGATTAACCTTTACTAATAATGGTGTTAAAACAGTTATCGAAAAAGATGGAGGAAATAGCTTTGGGGCACAGAGTGACCCAAGAGTTCATCTAGGGTTAGGAAAAAGTACAGCACTTGACCAATTAGAAATCATGTGGCCGAGTGGTGAAAAACAGGTATTTAAAAACATTAGAGCTAATCAAATTATTTCCGTTACTGAAGGAAATGACAGTTACGATGTAATTAAGCAAGAACAGGTTTTTGAAGGTAGTGAAGCTAATGAGTAAATTAAAAGCCGCAATAATTGGTTCAGGTAAAATTGCTCAAGTAAGGCATATTCCAGAATATATTGAAAGAAATGATATTGAACTTGTTGGTATTTGTGACCTAAATTTGAAAAGGGCCAGTAAAGTAGCTGAAGAATTTGGAATCCCTATTGCCACGGATAAACCAGAAAAAATATTAGAAGATGATAGTATTGATATGATTTCTATTTGTACACCAAATGCATTGCATGCTAAGCATGCAATGCAAGCGCTTAATCATAAAAAGCATGTACTTATAGAAAAACCTATTGCAACTAACTTAGATGACCTTGAAAAACTATATAAAACAGCAGAAAAAAACAATCTGGTTTTACTTCCTGGACACAATCAAAGGTTTGATTCTGTGCATAAAAGAGTTAAGAAGTTAGTTGATGAAAAAAAAATCGGTGATATTATTCAATTTACTTCAAACTATCAACATCCTGGACCTCAGTTTTGGAGTGTTGATGAGAAAAACAGCTGGTTTTTTAAGAAGGAATTATCAGAGTTTGGTGTTGTTGGAGATTTAGCAATTCATAAGCTTGATCTAATCCAATGGTTGCTAGATGAACCATTTAAAAGTTGGTTTGTTGCCAAAAATGGCGTAATTGATGATCGAGCCTCTATTTCGTTGCGAACTAAATCTGGTGTTGTCGGATCCATTAATGTAAGTTGGAATAATCCATTACAAGATCATCGAACTGTTCTATACGGCACTGAAGGAATCATTATATTTGGGGAAGAACTACAGATAGTTAAAATAGAAGAGTTTAATGGTAAATTAAATGAAGAATATATAGAGCCTATTCTTCGTAGTGATGGAAAGATGAATTCTGGAATTATTGACCACTTTGTAGATTGTATAAGAAAAAATGCTATAGTAAGAATTAATCCAAAACACGTGAAGAATTCATTAGAAATAATCATAAGTTAAAAAAGGAGTGGTTCTATTGGGTCTAAATTTAACAAATGAGGAATCAATAGAGTTAGTCCATAGATTTCAACGCTATTTATTTGAAGCATATAATATTGAAATAGGACAAATTGCCTCGCAGGAAATTCTTACTTATATAAATAATGAACTAAATCAAATAAATTCATCAGAAATTAAGAATATTGTAATGAAATTAGAAAGTTTGATAGAATAATAAGGGTGCATAAAAGTATGCACCCTCTAATTTTCCTCCCAATTTAACGGAGGTTTATTTAATTGTATGGGTATATCCAGTACTTTACTCGCTTCTGTTAATAATTCCCTACAGAAAAAGTAACTTTTATGTACCACTATTTTATCATCAGATAATATTTGGTAATTTATATCATGGAGTTTATAACCAAATTTAGTTTCAGCTAGAACAATATTAACTTCTTTTCCCCATAAAAAAATTCTTTTTCCTAAATGACCAGGTAGACCAAATTTTAAAGAACCATTTTTTGCTTCATCTTTGCCTTGCTCTTTAAAACCTGGGGAAGCATCATTCAAGATTTGATCACTCATTAAACTTAATATTTTTTCTACATTACCACTGTTAAAAGCCTTTAAATACTCATCAATAATCGGGTTAATATTTTTAACTTGGGTTGAATTTTGTTTGTAAATGGGAATCGTATCTATTTCTTCTTTTAACTTCTTTCTTGATCTATGTAGTGAAGTATAAACACTATTTTCAGAAATATTTGTCATACATGCAACATCAGATGCCCTAAAGTTAAATACATCCATTAATAGAAAGATTGATGCCTGTTTAGGTGAAAGGTAGATTAACAAAATTTCCAAAGACTCTCTAACTTTGAATTTAGGTAATTCTTTCTCGTCAAAATACTGATTTTGACTTATATCTAAGTCTTCTTGTTCAACAGTTTTTTTCCTCTTAAAGTCTATCCAAGTATTTGTTGCAATTCTAAATAAATAGGATTTGAGGTTAACCGTGTTCCAAAGTTGAGTTAAAGAAGTAAAAGCCTTTAGCAATGTTTCTTGAAATAAATCTTCGCCGTCCCATGGTGAACCCGTTATATATTTACAATATTTCCATAAATCTAACCTGTATGGTTTTATTAACTCATTGAATTCATTGTGAACTACTCTAGTTTGATTAATAATATTCTGTATATTTTCTTGAGTAGCTTTCTCCACTTATAATCTCCTCCCAATACTTACTAATTTTCAGTATAAAATAAAATATACTATTTTTCCATAAACATTCAAAATTTTTAAATATTACACACTTGAAATAAGTACCACATGTTCATACTTCGGACGAAGTTATTCCATAATTATCGTTGTTGAGTCGTATGACTTACAACAACGGTCATTCATCGCCCTATTAATTCCTCTCACTTCGCATTGTTATGGATTTAAGTGGGCGTCTTCTGAGAGGAAAATGCAAAAATTGTCTAGAGTATAAGGATCTGCCTAATTAATCTCCTTTCAAATTTAACCAAATAAAATATAGGTGCGATTTTTTGTAAACAAATAAAGCAGAGTCTCATTAGTGTTTTTTTTTTATACTTTTACTGAAAGGAGGAATTTAATTTGAATCATGATAAAACTGATTTAATTCTCTCATTAGTAAATAGTAAACTTCAAAACAAATATCAGCGATATATGCAATCGTTATGGATGACCCTTACTAGTAATAATGAGAAATGGGTAAATCAACTTGAAAAAGACGAGAAATCATATAACAAAGAATTATCCTCTCCGTATTTAGTTCAACAAATAAACAAACTAAATAGAGAAAAGTATATTAATAGATACCATAAAAGACAAGTAGTAAGTATATATAATGAAATGCTTGAATTATCATTAAATCCAACTCTCCAAGAAAAATATACTGAATTGTGGAATGAAATGCACTATCGGATTGCGACAAATACAACCGAATACAACGGCAAACAAATAAGAGAGACTGAGGTTCTGAGACTCCTTGAAGTTGAAGAAGACATAATAAAAAGAAAGGGCCTTTGGTTTAAGTATATGAGTTTGGGTTCAAAACTTAGTGAGGGTCTTCTTGATCTGGTAAACATGAGAAATGTTATAGCAAAAGAAAAAGGGTTTAATAACTTTTATGAACTTAAATTAGCTAGTCAGGGACTAAGCTCTAAAGAGCTAAAATCTATCATCCATCATTTAAGGAGTAGCTTAGATGAGGATTATCGTAAAATAAAGGAAAATATTGATTATCAAATAAAGCAACAATATGGGATAAACGATAATTCTATTAGACCTTGGCATTACTCCCACCCTTTCTTCCAAGAATACAAATTAAGTTATTTTAAAGAGTCTGACTTGTCTGTAGATAATATTTTATACAAGTTGAAAAGCTGGTTTAATGAGAGCGGGATAGACATATCCGGTATATTAAAAAATAGTGATATATCTGACAATCGACATAAAAGTGAAGCAAATTTCTGTCTTAATATTGATCGTGAGAAAGATGTTCGGATTTCTTCCAATTACCATCAAAATCAGAAATCACTATCTTTATTAATGCATGAATTAGGACATGCTGTTTATGAACATAATATTCGTCCAGGCCTTCCTTTTATCTTAAAGAAATCTTCAGAAATTTTTATGAGTGAAGCTATTGCAATATTTTTTGAAAGATTGGTATATAAAAAAAGTTGGTACTGCAGTGTTATATCAGGTGAGAACGCACATACTGATGCTTTTGTAAACAGACAAGACTTTATTCAAAACTTCTTGGTTAAGCTTTATTGGACAATTACACTTACTACATTTGAGGAAGAGTTATATTCCAATCCAAATCAAGACCTCAATGATTTGTGGTGGAGTATAGTGAGTGATGTACAAAAAATTGATAGACCTCCTGATTGTCATATTCCAGTTTGGGCAGTGAAAGCTCACCTTACAACACTCCCTGTCTATTATCATAATTATTTACTAGGTGAAGTAATCTCGTCTCAGCTGAGTACTATTCTCGAAAGAAAGTTTGGTTTTTCAGACTCCCACTCTAGTATTCAATTCCTAAAAGAAAACCTATTTGCCTATGGCAACTCACTAAGTTGGAGAGATCTCTTATTAAAATCTTTCCAAGGTTATTTGAATCCACAATACCTAATTAGTGACATCAAAAGAACGTTAGGGGGCTGATACATAATGGGTAGCATTAGACTTAGTTCTAGATATTTTAATGAAGTTAGATATAACCCCGAACGAAACACTGTAACAAAACTTAGCCAAGACTCAGCTAAGTTAATTAATGAATTGTACTGGTATATTAAACTTCCTAGGTCTCTACAGCACTATACTCCCGAAATAATAAATTACTCAGAGCACCAATTAAATACTTTTATAGAAATGGAGTACATTAATGCTCCTACTCTATCTGAACTATTTGTAAATTCTGAAACCCCTATAAGAGAATGGGAAGAATATATACTCCCTAAGATAAATGTCATTTTAAAGGAGTTTTCTCAGCACAAATCCGCTGTTAACAGCATGGATTTATCACAAATGTATATAACCAAAACTATTAATAGATTAAAACAATTTATTCAAACTAATAGTATTGCATTTGGAATTTATAAGCGAGGTTACTTAAAACTTAATGGGACTTTGATGAAATGTCCACTACGATTTCTTGAAGAAAATAGCAATCTATTAACTTACGTTATTAATCAAGCAAAATCTAGCGTAATTCATGGTGATTTATGCTTCTCAAACATGTTTTTTGATTTGAAAAGGAAAGAAATTAAAATTATTGATCCGAGAGGAAGTTTTGGACAAGTAGGTATATATGGAGACCTACATTACGATATGGCTAAATTGCAGCATAGTCTTACAGGATATGACCATATTATTTCTGACAATTTCCAAATTAACATACAAGGTATTGAACTAGACTATCGAATTAATCAAACTCAATACCATAAAAAGATTACAGATATTTGGAAGGGTAGTTACTATAATCAAACATGTATCAATTTAATTGAAGCACTATTATTTCTGTCTATGATCCCCTTGCATAAAGGTGATTTTAAAAGACAGTTAGCGATGTATTCACTTGGAGTAGAGTTGCTTCAAAAAAATGATACAGGAAGGAGAACGACATGAGAATAGTCATTGACCTTGATGGAACTATTTGTGAGTTAAAAAAAGCAAATCAGAGCTATCAAGACGTAAAACCAAAAGAGGGGGCAATTGAAGCCATTCATAATATACGTAATAAGGGGCATGAAATTATTATATATACAGCAAGAAACATGAAGACATGTGACGGTAATTTGGGGAAGGTTAATGCTAATATTGGGAAATTAACGATTGATTGGTTGGATTTTTATAATGTCCCATATGATGAGATAATATTTGGGAAACCTTACGGCGATATTTATATTGATGACCTGGCTATTACATTTAGATCCTGGGATGAAATAGAAAATATAATTTCAAAGAGTGAACCTAAATGAATATTGTAATTCCTTTGGCAGGAAAAGGCACTCGCTTTAAAAAAGCAGGGTTTACTGAGCCCAAAGTTTTAATTAATGTCCTTGGGAAACCTATGTTTTACTGGTCTTTGAAGAGTTTAAACCAGCTAACATCCCAGAATCAAGTCACATTTGTTTGTTTAGATGAACATCTAAACAATACAAAGTTGAAAGAGAATATATATCAATATTGTCCAAATGCAAATATTGTGGCCATCAATGAATATACACGTGGGCAAGCCGAAACCGTTTTAGAAACAGAGGACTTTATTAAAAAAAACCAACCCTTATTAGTTTTTAATGGTGACACATACCAAGAGCTACCTTATATTAATCATATTTTAAACAGTAATAGTACAAAGGGTAAGATATTTGTCTTTACTTCTAGTAACCCCTCATATAGTTATGTAGATATTAATAAGAATAATGAGGTTACTGATATCAAAGAAAAGAAGGTTATATCTAAATATGCAACAACTGGTCTATACTATTTTCCAAGTACAGAACGATATATATCGGCAACAAAAGAGATTATAAATTCCAGAAACAGTACAGAAGGAGAATATTATATCTCAAATGTCATTCAAAGAATGTTAGAAAAAGGTGAACACTTCGAAATTATTAAAGTTGAAAAATGTTACACACTTGGAACACCTATGGAGTTAGAAAGCTTTAAAAGAAGAAAAAGAGATGGGGAAGGTTTATTATGTTTAGATTTAAAATATTCATTGGATTAAGTGGTGGGTTCGGTCCTTTATCTAGGACATTCCCTCTTGCTGAAGAATTCAAAAAAGCAGGCATGGAAGTTTGCTTTAGTGCTTACGATGAGACTACTGTTTCCTATATAAAAAAAGCTGGTTATAAAGTTTTAAGTGATGATGATCCTACTATGCCTAGAGAAGAATTTATTCCAAAACCAAGTAGTACTTTTTACAATCTTGATCAATATTTTGCACAGATGGGGCTTTTAGATGCAGAGTTTACAAATAGTTGGATATACAGCAGAATTAATATGTTACAAGACTATCAGCCAAATCTTGTAATTACAGATTTAAGTCCTAATACAATGATTGCTGCAAAATTTTTGAAAATCCCTACTTTGTCATTTGTACAAAGTTGTTTACACCCAAAAGGTGAGTCTTTCCATAATGAAGTTCCTCGAAATTTACCGAAAGTGACCCCTATAATCAATGATATATTAAGTAAATTAATGCTTAAGCCAATCGAAAAGATGGAGGACTTGTCCGTAGGTGATAAAACATTAGTCCCTAGCTTTCCTGAATTAGACCCAATTTCTTGTAATATAGATTATGTAGGTCCTATAACAACTAATTTTATACACAATAAAAACTCAATTATTCTTCCCGAAAATTATGTACTAGTTTATCCTGGAAGACTTTACGATTCTGTTGGTGAAACTGGTCAAAACATTGTAAGTCAAGTAATTGAAGCAAGTAAAGAATTAAAGGACTATAATTTTGTTATATCTTCTTCTGATAAAGACTTACAAAATAAAGTTGATATCCCTGAAAATATCTTGGTTATTCCGTTTTTTAATGAACATATCCTAAGTAAGGCTCGGTTATTTATTCATCACGGAGGGCATGGTAGTTGTCTGGCGTCAATTAAGAATACAACTCCTTCTTTAATACTTCCAACCCATAGTGAGCGTTATTTCAATGCGAAGAAAATTGCTAAGTATGGTTTTGGGGATTACCTTATTCCGCACTCATTAACCAACACCCATTTTATCCAAATGATTGATTTTATGTTTAATGATTTTTCTTATCAATCAAATATTAAACTCTATCAAAAAGAAATTGAGAAAAGAGATTATAAAGGTGAGCAACGAGTATTTGATATTGCTTGCTCTCTCATAAAAAGAAAGTAGGTGAACCAATTGATATATGGAACAGGTATTGATATACAGAATATAGGTAAATTTAAAAAGTTACTTGATAGAAGCGAAAGCAAATTTGTCACAAGAGTATTTACCGATAGAGAAATATCGTATTCAAAAAAAAAAGACTATAATCAATCTCTAGCAGGTAGGTGGACAGCAAAGGAAGCATTTTTTAAAGCACTAGGAACAGGTATTAGAAGTATACAATCTCTTAAAGAGGTTGAGGTAATAAACTTACCAAATGGTAAGCCTCACATTTTTTTATATGGGGAATTAAAGTCAAAATTTGAGGAACTAAATCTAAAAATAGATGTGAGCATTTCCCATTCTGTAGACTATGCAATTAGTCAGGTAATTATTAGTCAAAAGCCTCTCAAGTAACCTTCTTTTATAGGCAAAAAAACAAAAACCCTGTTTATGGATTTGTTTCTATATGTATTCTTGTCAAAAAATAGAGTTTAAATTATGGTGATTCCATCAATAGAGGAAGGTGAAATTATACTTGAAAATACTTTTAGTTTTTGATTCTAGTTTAACACCTAGTGATTTTCATAGTATTAACAACGTTTTAGAAACGACCCATATACAAAATGTAGAACAATATAACAAATTAGTAGAAGAGATGGAAACTAAAAGTGAATATAGGTTAATAGTCTTCTTGACTTCTTATCATAGCCTCCCATTTGATTGGAGGTTAAGCAAATTAAAAGCAACCGATTTTATCACTTTTATAGGTATTAAACAAAAGGAAATACCTCTAATTTGTAATTACCTTGATACAATCGGGATCCTCTCGCTTAAAAAGTCCAAAAATCCAAAATATGAAACCTTACTCCAAAATATTCTTCAATATATTAATAAGAATATGCAAGATAACTCCTTAAGCCTGTTAACAGTTTCAAAAGAATTTAACATCAGCCCCTCATACCTATCAAAACTATTTAAACATCATTACGGGGTCGGATTTAGAGAGTATTTAATTAAACAACGAATTAATAAAGCAAAAGCTATGTTAAGAAGTGGTGCCAGTGTTACTGATACCTGCTATGGAGTTGGCTATGGTGACTTAACGCACTTTTCCAAAATCTTTAGAAGATATGAAGGTATAAACCCATCTATATACAGAAAGAAAACAACTAAACATTTGAAATATGAGGAATGATTCAAATTATAAAGTTCAACAAAAACCAATTATCCTGTCATGTGTATCCATGGGGAACCAATCATTCTCTAGCATTTCAGGAGTTAAGCAACCTTGGAATCAATCAATGTGAGATTGGAAGTAATATTCTTTTTTCCTATCATCCCATTAAAATAATGGAGAATGCCCTTAAAAATAACATGAAAATCACAGGTGTATACGAGTTCGGGCATTTTGGAATTTGGGATAATAGAAGAAGTATTTATCTCCATCACGATAAACTAAGTGATTTACTTTATAGGTTGAAAATTGACTCCATCATTCTGAGCTCCGGATTTTTATTTAAAAACCATACTAATTCTAAAGATAAATTTTTGAAAATGATTAGTGAGATTACCAAACGATATCATAAAAATGGTATTAAGGTTGGTATACACCCTCATGCAGGTACATCAATATTTACGAGAGATGATATTGATTATGTCTTAGAGGGTCAGAAAGAACACATTTCATTGGTACCTGACCTTAATCATCTACGTAAAGCTCAAGTAAACCCCTATGACCTTTTTAAAGTATATAAAGATCATATATCTGAATTTCATATAACAGGATCCGAACAAGAATTGGATTTCTTATCTTTTTTATCAAGGGAAATGTATCATCAAAAACTAACTTTAGAAGTGGACCGTGTCGAATCAAATGCAAAGGTTGTGCTACAAAATTCATTAAATAATATTGATAATCTATTTTATAAACACAATAAAAAAAGACGATAAGTATACCTTTAAAAACAGAGCACCTTTTTTTTGAATATGGGATTATAGAATTGTCTTCGAAGACACATACACTTAAAGGAGGAGTTTTAATGGCTAAAGTTAATGCAAAAAAACAATTAAAAAAACAATTAAAATTAGAAACATCTACAAGTAGAACAGTATTCGAACTTCTTGACGGTCAACGTGAAGAGTTAGAATTCAAACAAGTACGCCCTACTGAATTCACAGTAACTGATTCTGATTTTCAATTAGGAACAGGAATTAGAGTTGAAATTGAAATTCAAAATGTTGATCTTGTTGCAACATCAAAGAAATTATGGCCTGGACAAGAGGTACGTGTTCGAGGTGGGGTTCATGGACAAGGGGAACCTATCAAAGCATTCGCAAAAGTTCCAGCAAACAAAACTATTACTGCTGGTGTGGACGCTGAGTCATTTTTATATTGGGTTATTGAAACTCCAGATGGAACTTTTCATAACGAACAACCAATCCATATGAAAGGCTTAATCAAAGGTCTTCCACCAAAAGATGCAACATTCCACTCTCAAGATGTTGTACGTATCTTTGACCAAGAAGGTAATGAAGCAGGTACTCTATACAACTGCCTTCAATCTAACTAATCATAATAACAATGAAAGGGGCATTTCATATGGCCCTTTCATTTTATTAAAACAGGGGAAATTGACATGTTTGACATCATAATAGTGGGAGCTAGGTGTGCGGGTTCATCCCTAGCTATTTTTTTAGGTAGGCTAGGGTATAAAGTGTTATTAATTGATAAGATTTCAAACATTGGTCCGACACTTTCGACCCATATTATTGGCGAAATTGATATATATAAAACTCTCAACATAGATAAAGAAATTAATAATTGTGGTTCACCTATCTTAAATCGCTTAAGAATTGATGTAGAAGGTCATATATTTGAATCTGATTTAATTGTTTCTGAACGAGCTATTAGTGTTAGAAGAGAATTATTTGACACATATCTAATAGAAGAGGTAGAGAGAACCCAAAATATAAGTATACAATTAGGGTTTGAAGTTACAGATATTTTAGCAGACAAGAATGGAATTATTGTTGGAATTGAAGGTAAGACAAAAAGTAATTCAATGAAACAAAAATTCTTCGGTAAAATAGTAGTTGGTGCTGACGGTAGAAACTCTATTATTTCTAAAAAAACGAATGCATTAACAACACTTAAACAAACTGAAGAAGAGTTGTCGGTTGCTTATGCTTATCTATCTGGTGTTAATCCACTACCACAGGGAACAATCGAATGGTTCTGGACAAAAGACAGTATTATTTTAAGTAATCCCATAGACCAAAATATGTACTGTATTGCCATAATGGTTCCACCTACAAAATTTCAAGAAATATGTTCTCACCATGGGTTTATCAAGAAATTGAAACATATTAAAACATTAAATCCACGGATTAATCATGTAGACATAGTTGGAAACATAAAAGGCCTTAAAAAGATAGACAGTTACATGAAACATCCTTATGGAGAGGGCTGGGTTCTTGTAGGAGATTCGAGTGCTTTTCTTCATCCTATAAGTGGAGTTGGGATAGATAACGCTGTTTGTACTGCAGAATATCTTGCATATCAAATTGACCAATTTTTAAGTGGTAAACAAAGTTGGGAGTACTCTATGGAACTATATATGAGTTTCAGAGATGAACGAATTACTCCTCAATTCCACTCCTCGATTAAGACTCAACAAATGCTAAAGGAACCCCTTAACGATAACCAAAACTCTATGACTAGTATGATTTGTACTTTTCCTAGTTTAGCTAAAAATATTGCATTAAAGTCACAAAAAATAGTTGAAATGTTACAGGAGGATAAAGATGATTAAAAATGCTTCTGACTGTTTTACAATTGAAACATATTTGGATGCGCCCATTGAAAAAGTTTGGAGATCTATAGCAACTCCAGATGGAATGAATTCTTATTTAACTTATAAATCTAGTTCTACAGGCGATCCTCATCACCCTAAGCAAGGTGATCATTTTTATTTAAATTATGGTGATATTGAAAATGATCAACTTGTAGCTTTATTCAATGAAAATGATACTTTTCGAGTATTTGATACGTATAAATCAATCTCTCCGGATGGATCTATTCAAAAATTCCAGGTTCAAACTACTACAAAAATTACAATAGAAGAAAACAATTTTACTAAACTAGCACTCACGGTTAAAGGATTTGGTTTAGACACCTTTGGACAATGGTTCCGTGAATGCATGCGACTAGGATGGACTAGATCTTTAATTAATTTAAAGTCGGTATTGGAATTAGGAATGGATTTACGAACAGCTCTATTTAGTTACCCAAGACTTGGTGTGCTGAATTGTACTGTCAATAGTGAACAAAAATCCGAACTAAATTATAGTGGGGAAGGAAATTATTTACTTGAAGTTTTTCCTAATAGCCCTGCTAGTATTGCAGGACTAAAACAGGGAGATATTATTCTTTTTATAAATGATAAAGAGACTCCTAACTATGACCAATTTGTCAAAATAATCTCTACCTTTGATATCGAAAAAGATAACATTACGATTAGATACTATAGAGATGGAGCAATTTATGATACAAAAATCCAACTATCATTAGAAGAAAGCTTTACTGGTCTAGTTGATACAGATAAAGAAACATTTGATGATATAAAACAGAAAAGAGAAGCACTAGCAAAACAACGTTCTTCCTCGGGTTCACTCTGGAAAGAAAAAGGGGTGAATGAATCGTGAGTGTTAAGGATAAAATAATTGACCTTATGAGTGACAACCATTGTGGTGTGTTACCAGTAGAATCAATAGATGAAGAAAAAACAATTATAGATGTTGGGTTTGACTCACTTCGTTTTATGGAGTTAGTAGTATTAATTGAAGAGGAATTCAATATAGAATTTCCTGATGATTTACTTGATATTAAAAGTACAACTTCTGTTGCTGAGGTTATTGAAAGAATAGAAAGTGAGGTATAACCTCTTGGACATTCTTAATCGAATTGATAACTCAGATAATCAAATCTGTATTAGGTTAGATCAGACAAGTGTCAGCTACAAGGACATCCATGGTGTTACTAAAATTAACCAGTTATTTATCAAAAAGTACATTAGAGTTAGAGAAACTAAGGGACAACCAGTAGTATTTGTAGACACGCTATTAGGATGGAAACTAATCCCTATATACCTTGCTTGTATGGAAGAAAGGATCACTGTTATTCCCGTTGATTTTGCAAACAGTCCGAATTTATCAAAAAAAATACTCAGTGAAATCTCAGGATTGTTAATTAAGAGTGATCATGTTGATGATAAAGGTAGATTAAAGGAAGTTAGCCTAAATAATAAGATAATAAACTATAAGATATTAGATGATGTTGCTTTTGTACTTTATACATCAGGAACCACACAAAGACCAAAAGGGGTTATGTTAACTTATAACAATATTATATCAAATGCTGAGCAAATAATAGAAAGACTACAAGTTTCTAAAGAGGACAGACTATTAATTGTACGTCCTCTATTTTACGCTTCTTCCATTACTGGTGAGATTTTCTCTGGTCTACTTTCTGGATCTTCCTTTGTATTTAAAGATTATTTGAAATCACCTTTACAAAGTATCAAACTAGTTGAAAAACACAAAATAAATTCTATGTTTTTAACCCCGTCACTAATGGTAAAACTTCTTCAAATGAGAAATAAAGGCCATTTCAAAAGCCTCAAAAAACTTGTCCTTAGCGGTGAACGTCTCTACTTTGCACAGTATTTAAACATAGCCCAATCACTTCCATCAAATGTTCAGATATATAACGCCTACGGGCTGACAGAAGCATCTCCAAGAATCAGCA
This sequence comes from Bacillus sp. SM2101, assembly GCF_018588585.1. Taxonomy (NCBI): domain Bacteria; kingdom Bacillati; phylum Bacillota; class Bacilli; order Caryophanales; family Bacillaceae; genus Bacillus; species Bacillus sp. SM2101. Next base: position 100,699 of record NZ_JAEUFG010000013.1, on the reverse strand, counting down.
TTGAACATATTCACGATTCATTTCAAGAGGCTTCTGTTGGATATCCACTCAATAATGTCAAAACAAAAATAACTAACCGCCATGGGAGAAAAGTTCCTAAGGGTGAGAAGGGTTACTTACATGTCAAAGGCCCAAATGTGATGAAGGGGTATTTCAGGCAAAAAAGGTTAACTGAAAAAATGATAAATGATGGTTGGCTAAATACCAATGATATAGCAAGTATTATTGAGGATAGACTATATATATATGGTAGGGCTGATAACACTTTTATCAGGAATGGAGTAAACATTCAACTAGAGGAGATAGAAGAGTTGTTAAGGTCTACACCGTATGTAGAAGACACAATTGTTGTAAAAGAAGAAAAGAATAATAAGTTATATGAGATTATAGCAAAAATTGTTCCAACTAACATCTATGATCAAGTTTTATTAAGGAAAGAAATTCAAAAATGGGACAAGAAGTTATGGCCTGATAGAATAATTATTCATCAAGATATGCCGAATACTATGACAGGGAAGCTGAGTCGCTTAACTGAAAAGAATACAGAATAGAAGTAAAGCTTGAAAAGGAGAAGATCAATGGAACAATGGCAAAACTTTTTTACTAATGACTATTTAAAGTTTTCAGAAGAGATCTTAACAGATGAACGAACAAACTATGAATTAAACTTTTTGCTTGATAATTTAGATTTAAAAAAGGGAGCTAAGATTCTAGATCTTGGATGTGGACAAGGAAGAGTATCTGTCCCACTAGCAAAATGTGGTTTTGAAATTACTGGATTAGATGCTTCTAGTGATCTTTTAAAAGAAGCAGAGAAGAGAGCAGAACGTGAGTTATTAAATATTAAATTTGTCCAACTCGATATGAGGGATATGGCTTTTGAAGAAGAGTTTGATGCGGTTATCAATATGGGTACTGCTTTTGGATATATTGAAGAACAAAGTGAAGATTCAAAAATACTAGATAAAATCTATACATCTCTTAAGCCCAATGGAGTCTTTATACAGGATCTGGAAAATAGAGAAGCCAAGACCAACAACTATAACAGTCAAACATGGTATACCATGAATAACAGAATGGTATGGAGTAAGAGGGATTTTAACTTTATAACCGGACGATGGAACGAAGTCATTAAGTGGGTTGAAGATGAAAAAGAAAATCAATCTGTTCTAAACCTTAGACTATACACTGCTGCAGAGATAGTCCATATGAATAAGCAGGCTGGTTTTGATTTGGTAGAATCATATGGTTTTTACAATAATCAAAAGTATTCCCCTCAATCACCAAGAATGATAATGAAGTATAAAAAATCATAATGGTGAGTGATTTGAATTATATAAACCTCTTGCCACACCAATATCCTCTTCGACTTATTGACCGTGTAGATAAATACGTGCCAAAAGAACTTTTAAGAGCCACTTTAGATATTAAACAACTGGATTGGTTAAATACTAAAATAGTTCCATATTCTGTTTTACTTGAAGGCATGGCTCAAGCTGCAGTTATCTTCATTCAGCTTGAAACTAGGCCATTAAAGGAGAACGAGGTTCCTGTTTTAGGAGCAATTAAAAGTGAGATTTTATCAAAGAGCCTTCCAAGCAAAGGAAAGGTAAGCTATGATGTAAAACCACTCCGCATTTTAGAAACACAGGCTGTGTTAGAAGGGATAATTAAAGTTGATAATCAGTTGATATTGAAAGGGACGTTAACCGTAGGAGTACAATCATGAATACATCATTATTAGATAATTTTCAAAAACCTTGGTGTCTAATTGATAGTTTCACTTATCGAGAAAATGAGATTCTAAGTAAAAAATATGTAAGTTATAGTGATTTTTTTTTACTAGGCCACTTTAAGGAATACAGTGTCTTTCCTGGGATGCTTATGATTGAAGGTTTACTACAGTCTATTGAAGTAGCTAACAACAAAAATTTATTAAACACAAATAACCACATTCCAACAGAAATACAGTCAAGGTTCCTTCATCCTGTATTTCCTGGAGACATTATCCATTATTCAATTATTGTAGAAAAAGATTATGAGAACAAATTGGTACTAAAAGGGATAGGGAAAGTAAATCAACGGATTGTTATGAAAGCAAAATTTACTTTTCAAAAAGGAGTCAAAGATGGCGATTGAGAAATTTATTGAGTTAGAGGATCAAGGTCGACTAGCTGGTATATTACATATCCCAGAAAACATAAAAGGTAAGTGTCCACTTGTAATATACTGTCCTGGGAAAAATGGCGAACGTTATGAGGTTCATAGGTTAGCAGTCAAATATGCACGAAAATTAGCAAAAAAAGGGATTGCAACCCTTAGGTTTGACTATTATGGAATGGGATTAAGTGATGGGTTTTATTATGACATGACCACAACTACAAAAGTATCAAATATTGAAGCAGCTTTTAATTATGCATCGAAATTAGATTTTGTTAACAAAGATCAAATCGCTTATTTAGGGTTCAGTGATGGAGCAAGAATTGCTATCATGTCTGCAAATCGTACCAATGTCAATAAAGTCGTCATTTGGAGTCCATTATTTGATGAGTACGGTGGTAATTACCCTAATAATAAAAGACCTAAATTTTCAAGACATAAATATCGAAAAGACAAATTAGTTATGCCATGGGCAGGTTTATGGGTGAGCATGGATTTTTATCGTGATTTAAAAAACATTGAAATTATCGATGAAATTAAGTCATATTCTAACCCATCACTGCTCATATTTGGGGGAGATGACCCTCTTGTTCAAGAAGAAATGGAGTTCATGAGTGTCGACGAACTTCCAATATATCAAGGAACAACTAAAAATCAAACATATACAATCCCTAAAGCTGGACACCTCTTTACATCGGAGGAGCTAGAAAATACGTTAATGACCAAGACTACAAACTGGCTTTTATCCCAGTTTAGTTAAGAAAGGATGGTTAGCATGTGGGAGCAGAGATGGTTTGGGAAGAATCAGGAGTTATGCGGGATAATAGAACATGGTTCAGATGACTGCGATACTTTAGTGATTTCTTTACCTGGATTAGGTCAAGCAATGAGTGAAAAGAATTATCTTTTTTCAAATTTACGAAAACATTTAGCTGAAAAAGGTCAGAAATATATTCAGTTTGACTATAAAGGTTTTGGTGATAGTACAGGAGAAATGGGAGAATCCAGTCTTCAAACAATGTTTGAAGATGGCCTTTCTGTTCTAAAGGATGCCTGTGCAATGTTTAAACCGCGCAACATTTATTTGATTGGTAACGCTTTAGGTACTGTTATTGCTAGTAGATTAAGTAATGTTATCAAAAAGTTTTATCAAGTAGATTGTAAAGTCATCGGGATCTCCCCATTAATTACCCCTCTACCTAAATCAACTAGTCTATTTTCTGAATCTATTTTAAAAAGACTTCGTGGGAAAGGGTCTATAGACTCTCAAGAATTAGTGTCTGGGTTTGATTACTATACACTAAGTGACTTCAACCTGGATCAACACAAATACGTAACGAGATTAGGATCACACATGTTATATCTTCATGGGCAAAGAATATCAAATAAACTAATAGATGAACTCGATCAACTGAACCCTATTGAAGAGTTGCAGTCTGCAGATGATCTAACTTTAATTATTGGGGAAAAAGATTCTGAATTAAATTATGCTCAGGATATAAGCCAGGTCTTTATGCTTAACAATGTAGAGTATTTTTACCAACACCCGTCTGCAATGGATCAGGTATTTCAAATTGTGGAATCAATCATTTTTCCAAAGAACAAATGTAAATACTGTAAAAAGTGCAACCATAATAAGTCAATGGGTATTAAATCATGAAATTAAACATTAATCATTTAAACTATCTAGATTGTAGTAAATGTCAATATGTTAGTTACCTAAAAGACATTGGTTATCCTATAGAGGCTCTTTATTATAATTCTCTTGATTCCACAGATGAGATCTTTAATCAAATGATCAAACAAAAAAAATCTAGATGGCATTTTGATGAATTAGGCTTTCAACAGAACGATTGGAAGTTAGTAGGGGTAAAGAAAAAAGATGTATACTCCAATTCACTCTACAACCTCCAAGATGGAATTAAGAGAATAGTCAAGAATGGTAACATGGTATTCGCTTCAGTGGATGTCTATCATTTGCCTCATCGTAAACAAAGTTATCATCAAGAAAGGGCTCCTCATTCACTTGTTATAAAAGGAATAGATGGAGATATAGTTAATATTCTGGATGAAGTAGCTCCAACCTTTTCTCATTTTCAGTATTCATTCGAAGAAATAGATATTTCTTATAAAGACGGATGTGGATTTAAACATATTACTTATTTTGAACCTTGTGAAAGTGTAAATAACAGTGAATTGAAAAAGATAACAAAGCGCTACTTTAATGAGTTTTTTGAAGAACGGACTGAGAACTACGAATTATTCCATTCTCTTGAAGGTCTTTTAAAACTAAACTCTCCATACTTTAATGAATTAGCCCCAACCCTTGATCACTTGAGTTCCACGTTCACTTTATTATCTGGTTCAAGACAAATGTTTGCAAATTTTGCAGAGTTTGTTGAGCTGGATGACATAGTTGTTTCATTAGCTAATCATTCTTCTGAAATTGCTGAATCGATACGTAACATGCTTAATAAAGCTATTCTTCGAAACCGTGTAAAGGAACAGTTAGTTTTAGATAAAGCCATGAAGTTATGGGATACAGAAAAAAGACTAAATAATAATTTGACTAAGGTAAGGTGAAGATATGCTCTCTACAGATCAACAAAGAAAGATTGTACATAATCTAATCATTCATTCGAACAAGATAAAAAAGGGACAGAAAGTTTTAATTGATGTTCAGGGAGAAGTTGAAGACTTCGTAAACGTTTTAATCAGCGAAATCTATAAGCTAGGCGCTTTACCATATTTGAGAACCTATAAAACTGAATATCTAAAAGAATTAATTTGGGGTTCATCTGAAGAAAGCTTACAATTGTGGCTTGATCAAGAACTATTTAGGTTAAACAAGATGGATGCTTATATAGGGATAAAATCGCAAGAAAATATTTTTGAGTTTGAAGATATACCAAAAAATAAACTCGATTTATACAACAATAAATTCTTAAAGCCATACCAACATACTTATTTGAGTAAAGAAAATTGGACTTTATTACAATATCCCACATACGGAATGGCTCAATTAGCAAAAATTGGATCAGCTGAGTTGGTTGATATCTATTTCAAAGCATGCTCATTCGACTATACGCAATTTAGTAAAGATGTTCGGTCTTTACAAACATTATTAAACCAAACAGATAAGGTTGAAATCATATCTCCAAATACTCACCTTTCTTTTTCTATTAAACAAATAGGGAGTTTCATCTGTGATGGGAAGTATAACCTACCAGATGGAGAAATCTTTTCAGCGCCTGTAAAAGACTCAGTAGAAGGTTACATCCAATTTAACTGTCCTACTTCACTAAATGGTGAGATATTTAATGATGTATATCTCCAATTTAAAAATGGAAAGGTTGTTACCTGTAAGGCAAATAATCAGGAGAATTTGGAGAAAATTCTTTCTTCAGATACTGGATCTAAGTATATAGGAGAATTTGGTATCGGTTTAAATCCATTTATTAAAAAACCGATAAAAAACCTTTTATTTGATGAGAAAATGTTCGGTAGCCTTCATCTTGCTATAGGACAAGCCTTTCCTATGGCTTATAACGAAAACGAATCAGGTATCCACTTAGATTTTGTTTTAAATCAACAAAAAGAGTTTGGTGGAGGAGAACTCTACTTTGACGGAAAGCTCATAAGAAAAGATGGAATATTCATTCCAAAAGAGTTACAACAACTAAATTATTAGTTAGGAGGAACAAACATGGATATTACTCACTCAATCAACGAGCCAATCATTACGGCAAGTAGCGACCATGCTTTCCCATTATCTATATTATCAAAGGAACAAATAAAACATGCCCAAGATTGGTATTTAGCGAGAAGTATTCAAATTTATGGTAATAACAATAAGCAAACAATCGATATTTTCCAAGCTCATAATCTTAATAAACTCTCAACCCCTTTTGTATCAATTCAGTCTACTAAAGATAATGAGAGCATTGAAGACTCTCTTGTTGATTACCTGAATAATGGATATTATGTTCGTTTATATTTAGATCAATATTACTTGCAATACAGAGCTAGATACTCAAAGTCTATAAAAACTAACGACACTCTTATTTATGGATATAATAGTCAGACTGATTCATTTAAGTATATTGCTGTAAATAAAAATGGGGTGTTTGAAAAGAAAATCTTATTAAAAGAACACATTTTAAACGCTTTTAAATTTGCAAATCCAACAGAAAAGGATAAACAAAAAATATACCTATACAAATTAACCAATAGGAATTCTATTGATATAAAAGATTTAAAGAATACTGTTTTATCAAGCTTGGATGAATACTTAAATGTAAAGAATAGCTCAAAGAATTTTCCACACTTAATGGAATATTATTCAGAAAAAGATTATATTTTTGGAGTTGATAACTATAATCTATTAATCTCTCATTTAGAATCTGCAAAAAGTAATGAAAAAGAGTTAAATATCACAAACTTTCAAATTTTGAGTGAACATAAGCAGACTTTATTACACGTTTTTCATTCTCTTCAACAGCTAGGTAATCTCGATAGTCAATATACTGAACAAATGAAGAAGATTTTTGGATTGGCAGAAAACCTAAAAAAATCTGTGCTACGTTATATGTTAACTAGAAAAGATAGTGTTTTTCCGAAACTTATAGAAAAAATTAAGGATATTCAAAAAGAAGAAGTAGAGCTTCTGGAAAAAATTACGACAGTAATTAAATAGGTGATTATAAATGGATTTAATTCAAATATTTAAGAATTATTTAACGAAACGCACAGTATTATACGTTATTTCATTCGTTTTTTTAATCGTTTCCGAAATTTTAAATGTAATCCCCCCAAAATTAATTGGAAATATTATTGACCTGATTGAAGGAAAATCTATAACAGCTTCTGAATTATTTATTCATGTATTTCCTCTTTTCTTAATTGCCATATTACACTTTGGTGTAATCTATATTTGGTCTTCCGCTTTATTTGGTGGGGAGTTCTTCATACAAAAAGAGTTAAGACAAGACCTCTTTTTTAGAACACTGTTTAATAAGGCAGCACCAAAAGACTCAGGGAGTGCCATGACGATTATGAATAACGATATAAATAAAGTAGGTGCTGGTTATGGGTTTGGTATTTTAAGTTTTATGAGTACTTTCATCGGTCTTATTGTGGTCATCTATTCTATGAGCACGTTCATTAGTTGGAAATTAACTGTTGTTTCCCTCCTTCCTCTGCCTATTATTGTTTATTTAGTGAAAAGATTAGGAAGGAAAATACATCAAAAAACAATGGGCCTACAAAGTAAGGAAGGAACACTAAACAATCATATTTCAGAATTTTATAGCGGTATACGTCTAATTCGTATTTTTTCTTTAGAGAGGAAATATACAAATCAATTCATTAAAGCTAATAAAGAGCTTACTAATTCAGGAATTGACTTTAGTAGAATAAACAGTATGTTCCAACCTCTTATAGTGGCCTTAATACGAACTAGTTACGTTATTGCACTAGGATTCGGGTCGTACCTTATATCTGTTGGTGACATAACGATTGGTGAGTTAATTACCTTCACTCTTTATATTAATTTACTTCATTGGCCTGTTACAGCCTTTGGAGACTTTATTAGTTTATTTCAGCAAGGAAATGCTTCGGCTAAGCGTTACAATGACTATATCAATAATACTGATATTATTAAGGAATCCACTTTTAATTTGAATTCTATGGAAAATATTTCTTTAAAAGACTTTAGTCTATTTAAAGGAAAGAAAAAAATCCTTAAAAATATCAACCTTGATATTAAAAAGGGAGAAAATATCGCAATTGTAGGGAAGACTGGAAGTGGAAAAAGCTCCTTATTAAACTTCCTTACGGGTGATTATGAAAAATATGAAGGAACCGCTTTTATTTCAAACAAACCATACAAGGATATTACTCCAAAAGACCTCGTGAAACTTATTAGTTACTCTCCACAAGATCCAATGAATTTCTCAAAAACAATTTATGAGAATTTAACACTAGGAAAAAAATATGTCTCAAAACAAGTTATAAGAGATGTCTTAGAAATAACGGGCTTTGATAAAGAACTAGAAAAGTCTAATCTAACCCTAGATTCTTTCACTGGGGGAAGTGGAAAAAACCTTTCTGGAGGCCAACTTCAAAAACTGTCGTTATGTAGATCACTAATAAAAAATACTGAACTGTTACTATTAGATGATGTTTTCTCATCGATGGACTCAAAAAATACACTTGATATATTTAGTAACATATTAGAATTTCGACAAGGAAAAACCAATATCTTTGTTACTAACAATTTTGATCTCACCCCTTCAGTTGATAAAATCATCGTTTTAATTGATGGTGAGGTTGTTGAGTTTGGAGAACATTCTTCACTTCTTCAATCCAGTTCATGGTATTCATCCCAATATAAGAAGCATGAGGAGCTATGTGAACTGGAAAAAGAAGAGAGGGGGTTATATTGTGGTGAATAGAGCGACTATTTCTAGACTATACAATTATTTATTACTCTACAAACACCATTTTTTAGCAACAACTGTTGTTTTAATTCTGGCTATTGGAGCCGACCTATTAGTTCCTTATGTTATAAAGCATATACTAGATAACTATGTTGAAGGTGGATTACAAATAGGTTTGTTCACACCTGTATATGGATTATTGGCATTAATTTTAATCGCAGGTTTTCTCAATTTCAGTCATGAATACTTGTTCTCTAAGTATACAATTAATCTGGTAGAGAAAATCCGTAATGATTTAGTTCAGTATATTAATATGCTACCAAAAAGTTTTTTTGACAAGACCCCTACTGGAGAAATCATTAACAAAATTACAAATGAATCTATGCAAATCAAAGATGCCTTTGATAATTTCTTAGGTGGTTTTGTGGTTAGTTTACTTCAATTAATAGGAATATATATTATCCTAATATTAATAAATCCATACTACGCTTTAATTTCTCTCATAATACCTGGCATATTGCTAACAGTTAACTATATTATCAATAGGCCTATTCAAAGATACATCTCCATAATTCAAGAGTATTTAAATAAACTAAATATACTATTTGTTGATATAGTTAAAAACTTCCTACTTATTAGGTTAAATGGGGTAGAAAATCAATTAAACAATGAGTACAAGACTTACAATGACACTATTTACAAAAATATGATTAAAAGGATGCATATTCTTCATATTAGTGATGTTAACTTTAATGGGTTATTCCGAGGAGTCCTTATTGCATTCACAATCTTATATTTTGGAGAAGGAATCATAGAAGGGGAATATTCTGTTGGGGTACTGTACCTTTTAATAGAATACACCCGTAGAATCTTTCTTATTTTTAGAGGAATAAATAGTCAATGGGTTAATTCTTTAACCTCCATTGAAGCTGCTAATCGAGTTTTTAGTGTTTATGAAAACTATCAACCAGAAACTAGACCAACCCTTACCAAAAAAATAAGGGAGGGTAAAATCACTTTTAAACAAGTTAACTTTAGTTATGATAACAACCGAGAAGCTCTTAAAGATATAAGCCTGACCATTAACCCAGGAGAAAAAGTAGCCATAGTCGGACAAACCGGTTCAGGTAAAAGTACCATCGTAAACTTATTATTAGGATTTTACACTCCAAAAGAGGGTAACATTTTGGTCGATGATACAATAATCACCAATTTAGATATGAACTATTTAAGGGATCAAATTTCTTATGTGGATCAACATAGTTACGAATTTGATATGGTTTATCTTAATGAACTAAATCATACACAAAAAGAAAAACTAAAAGAAACATTACACCGACTTGGATCAACAAATTTAATAGATAAAATTAATCAAAAGAATCAGTCAAAGATTGAAGAGCTGTCATCTGGCGAAAAACAATTAATTACTATAGCCTTAGCTCTTTTAAAAGAGAGTAAGCTAATTATTTTAGACGAGGCAACCTCTAGCCAAGATGTTGAAACAGAACGCAAGGTTTTTGAAATCCTTGCACAAGAATCGAAGAATAAAACCCTTATCATGATTTCTCACCGATTATCCACTGTAAGAAATGCAAACAAAATCTTTGTTATGGGTGGTGGGATGCTCAAAGAAAAGGGCAATCATTTAGAATTAATGAATAAACAAGGATTCTACTATAAACTGACAACAAAAGAAACGTCAAGAGTTAACACAATAGAAAAATGAGGTGATAGTTTGAACGTACTCGGATTCGGTGGATCTATTCATGACTTTTCAGCTTGTTTATCAAGTAATGGGAAGATAAAAACTTATATTGAAGAAGAAAGATTGTTAAAAGTGAAACACTCTCTTAATATTGGTAGAAAAGTAGTATTAAATAAAGCGGCTGATTATTGTTTAAAAGAAAATAAGATAGATAACGATCAGATTGATTGTATGGTTACATCTGACATTGTTGAACCAGCTTATTATTCAAAGTTCAGCGAAAAAATCAATGTTATTAATCATCACTTATCTCACGCTGCTACATCCTATTATCCTTCTCCTTTTGAGGAAGCGGCAATATTAGTCGTTGATGGCCGAGGAAGTTTTTTGCCCAACGGTGAAAGAGAAACCGTCTCATTCTACTATGCTCAAGATAAAAAAATAAATGAATTAAAAAAGGTAAGTGGACGAGAAAATGGTAACTTAATCACAAATTCCATAGGGAAATTTTATGAAGAAGTAACTGACTTAATTGGATTTGGTTTTTTGCAAGATGGTAAAACAATGGGATTAGCTCCATTTGGTTCTGATAGATACACCCAAAAGTTTGAAGAGTTTTTTGAATACAATGCTAACGGATGGTTTAATCAGTCTCTTACACAACTTAAAGAATTGCGTGAGTTTATAAAGGGTGAACTTCAATGCAACAGTAACTCACAACAAACAAAAGCAGACTTAGCCTATGCCGTCCAATATCATGTTGAAGAGTATCTGGTTACAGCTTGCAATAATTTATACAATATAACACAATCAGATAACCTATGTCTTTCAGGAGGGGTAGCTTTAAATAGTGTAGCTAACTATAAGATCCTGAAAAGAACACCTTTTAAGAATGTGTATATTTTCCCTGCAGCCGGTGATGCTGGAACGGCAGTTGGATGTTCGTTGTATGGCTATTATGAAATAATGGACAACGAACGGAACCTTGATACTGAGGTTTGTAGCCCATATTTAGGTAAAAGTTACACAGATAATGAAATTTTCCAAGTGCTCGAAAAATATAGGTCTGAAATTGAAGTTAAGCATTATGATGAAAAAGATTTATCTAATGTGGCTTCAAAACTTATATCTGAAGGAAACATTATAGGTTGGTTCCAAGGAAAATCTGAGGCTGGCCCACGAGCTCTTGGAAATAGAAGTATACTTGCAGATCCAAGATATGGTCATATGAAAGATACCATTAATAAGCGTATTAAACACAGAGAAGCTTTTAGACCGTTTGCACCAGCTATTCTGGAAGAATACGTGAATGACTATTTTGAGTTTTCATCACGTTCTCCATACATGCTTTTTGTATCAAATATAAAACCCGAAACACAATATTTAATTCCTTCTGTTACTCACGTAGATGGGACAGGTAGGTTACAAACAGTTTCGCAAAATAGTAACCCCCCATTTTATTCTCTTATTGAAAGCTTTTATAAATTAACAAATATACCTATTCTACTTAATACATCATTTAATGATAACGGCCAACCTATTGTAGAATCACCAGAAGACGCAATTAAAACGTTCTTAGTTATTGATTTAGACTATCTTGTTATTGGTCATTATTTAATAAAAAAAGAAAAAATAAAGGGTGATGTAAATGAATGACGGATATTACTTAGCAACTTATCTTCACATTGATCCCATTGATCATCTTCTAGATACGATTGTAAGGCATGACCAAAATATCGCCTTATTCCTTAAACAAGGAGAGCGTATTAAACTTATTCGTTACTGGGAACTAGAAAGACTGACTGGTAAAAAGGAGCATCACAAGTCCTTTCATAGTATTGAACAGGCAAAAGAGACTATTAATCAATTACTAAGTTCTTTCAACCTTACATTGGACGATATGCAAGCCGTATGGGGAACACCGGGTTTAGATACTTCAAATGATTATCATTCTTTAGAGGAATATAAAGACTTGTCATACCACAGTATTACACATATATTTTCATCAATTTTACTTGAACCAGAGAAGTTCTATAACGATCAAATGATAGGTTTTGCTGTAGATGGCGGGCCTGACGGAGTTGTCGATGAATTCGAACGTGTTAAAAAGCCTTATTACGTAGGATGTTACGTTAATAAAGGAGATCTTGAGATGTTCCCAGTAGAATCCCCTGGATTATTGTGGGGATGGGCAATGTTTTATTTTGGGATTAAAGAGGGAACTCTTATGGCTTTAGCTTCTGCGAGTGAGAGTCAAGTTTACTTTGATTATAGTCATGATATTCCCATCTTTGATGGTAGTAAATACTTTGGAAAAGAAAACCCTTTTGAAAAGTTATACGAAAAGATCAAATCTTTTACGAAAGCAGATGAAGGAAAACTTTTTAACTATTTTGATCCCCGTTTTACCGAAGAAGAAAATAAGATAAGTATGCTGATGAAAATTATACAAGAAGCTTCATTTAAAATCATGGAGATTAACGTAGATCGTGTACTAAGTCGTTATAATATTAAACCAGAAGAAACTCACCTGTCAATGTCCGGAGGCTTTACTTTAAATTGTCCTACTAATAGTTATATAATGAATAAATATAACTTTAAGAGCTTTATTGCTCCACCTTGTGTTGGAGATAGTGGCTTATCATTAGGTATTGGTCTTTATGCTTTTTATAAGATAATGGGTCGTTTTTCATTTAAATTCAAAGATGCTTTCTATGGAGAGCCTGATACATTCTCAAAACAGAAGATTCAACAAAATTATAAAGACTATATAGAAAAAATAACTCCTTTAGATTTTGATCAGATGGTGGATGATATTTGTGAAAGCCCAGTCGTATGGTTCAACGAACAGACGGAAATCGGTCCACGTGCACTAGGGAATCGCTCTATTATAAGTGACCCAAGATCTATCAAAATGAAAGACAAGTTAAATCATATTAAAAAAAGGGAATGGTGGAGGCCTGTTGCCCCAATTATATTGGAGGAATGTTTAGAACAATGGTTTGAGAATGCTTACCCTTCTGAATACATGCTTCATACCTTTAAGATAAAACCTTCTAAAGCAAATATAATTCCAGCAGTTGCCCATCTAGATAGCTCAGCAAGAGTTCAAACAGTTAATCAAAAAAACAACCATTTAATTTATAATGTAACTAAACATTTTTATAAAGCTACAGGCGTTCCAATCATTTGTAATACATCATTAAATGACAAAGGGGAACCAATTATTAATAAAATTGATGAAGCAATAAATTTTTGTCTAAGAAAAGGGATAAAAGTAGGATATTTTAACGGTCAACGAGTACAATTTACGAATTATCATAAATATACCAATCTTAAACCAAGTCCGAGAAAGCTTCAGATTGATAACTTAGTAGATAAACAAAAAGAAAAACTGTGGAAGCAAGTAAACCCTCATAATGTACCGAAAGAAATATTGGAATACTATAAAGATCCTCTTGAAAAAATTAGATTCCTCTACAAATACAGAATTCAAGATGCTAAGGATGCATTAAGAATGACGAAGGAAATCCCATCGCTTATGAAACATCGAATGTTTGAAAAGAAGAATGATAAATAATGAAAATACTAAGTCTTGGTGGATCGGTACACGATTTTTCCGCATGTATTGTCATTGATGGAAAAGTTGCAATCGCTGTAGAAGAAGAGAAACTAACGCGAGAAAAATACTCTCCTCATAATCGGAAAACTTTTAGGTGTAAGGCTGCTGATTATTGCCTTAAATCTCTAGGTCTAACAATAAATGATATTGACCTAATAGTTGGAAATGATCTTATAGAATCTGACTACTATTTTAAGTTCAACGAAAAGATAATACTTATGAATCATCACTTGTCACATGCAGCTGCTTGTTATTATACTTCGAAATTAAAGAAAAGTGCTATATTAGTAGCAGATGGTAGGGGAAGTTATACAAATAAAGAGAAGCGTACCCGAGAAACTATTAGTTACTATACCTCAAAGAAAAATCAAATACACTGCATAAAAAAAGTAGTAGGTTTAGAAAGCAATGACTATAGTATTGTAACAAATTCATTAGGAATGTTTCTTCAATACGTTACAATCGGTATTGGGTATTTTGAGATGAACGATAAAAAAACAATGAATATTGCGATGGAAGGAACAAGTAGATTTGTAAAAGACTTTTACCAATTCTACTCTATATCCAAAGGTGAGTTTATTCAAGAACTTAAGCAATTGAATAATTTAGAAAAATTTATCTCAGAAAAGATAAAAATAGCTAGTAATTATAAGGAAGAAGAACAAACAAAAGCAGACTTAGCTTATGCGATTCAATTTCATTTAGAAAGTATTGTTTTGAAATTATGTAGATACCTGTATGAACGAACGAACGAAAAATACCTTTGTTTGTCAGGAGCCATATTTGAAAACTCTGCTCTGATATCTAAAATAAAACGAGAGTCTCCATTTAAAGAAGTGTTTGCTTCACCGTTTATGGGGGATGCGGGGACAAGTATAGGCAGTGCCTTATATTACTCTCTTATGAACAGTTCCTATCATATTCCCAAAAATAAAAACTTTTCTCCTTTCATAGGAAAGAATTATACAAATTTTGAAATTGAATCAACCCTAAATGAGTTTAATGCGATTTTTACTCGGATTAATAATAATTTAGAGAAGAAAATAGCACAAAAAATTTCTCAAGGTAACCTAATAGGTATTTTTAATGGGAAAAGTGAATTTGGCCGTTTTTCCTTTGGAAATAGAACTATTATAGGTGATCCAAGTCTTCATTTAAATAAAGCCAGATTAAACAAAATTAAGGACCGGAAAAGTAAGCATTCTTTTGGTGTATTTATTTTAGACAAACATAGCAAAGTAATAAACAACAATAACTTAAGTTCTCAATATATATGTAACAAAGATAAATTAAACAATAGTCATAGTTTTCCTTCAATTACTAATAGCGATAACTCTGCGCACATTACAACTATTAATAGGAAAAATAATTCTTTTTTATATAAAATATTAAATGAGTTTCATAAAATTAAAGGTATTCCAATAATCATAAATACTCCTTTAAAAAAATCTGATAAAGCTCTAATTGAGACACCGAATGAGGCATTAGACTTCTTCTATGATTCAGGATTGGATTATATTTTATTAGGAAACTACTTAGTTTCAAAAAAAATTGATACACTGTGACTTTAGAATTTAATTATGTATATTAAAACACATGGTATCTTCAGTAATTGAAGTGCCATGTGTTTTTGGAAAGAAAATTAGTAAGTTTGTTAATGAATTGAAAAAGTTGTACGATAAGTATTTTGGTGTAATATTAGTTAAGCTTGGGAGCATATCTAAGCCTTTTATATTGCTATTTAACTTATTTCAAGTCAGAAGAGCCCCTATTACCAAAAAAATAAACCAAATTGAAATAAATAATGTTGAATGAGAGGTGAAAAATAGTTGGTATATTTGTCTTCTTAAATAGTACAGGTTGCTCTTTAAAAGCGAAAGCTTGAAGTGTATAGAAACTCGTCTGCAATGTAAAATATAAATATGACCGTACCAGTAAACCCTCAAGCTCTGCTCTCAAGGTAGAGACTTAATTCCTAAATATCCCATTTCAACATAGCTAAGATATAAGTAGTTTAATTAATATTAACGGTTTCATTCCCAGTCTCTATCAAATACTATAGGATTTAAATGAGTGTTAGCCAAGTCTCCAGGTGATCGACCTGGAAAGTATGTTGTTAGATGTTTAATTCTATCCTCATTATCATGCGGGTGTATAATTTTAGCAGGATCAGCATAATAAGTAATCGTCATTACTTCCCTATCAAATTTTTCATTATTTTGATTGGCTCCATGCAAAATCCATCCATCATGGAATGTTGCATCACCAGCTTTCATTCCACCATATGTGACAGTATTTAATTTTTCCTTAAGTGCTATTTTCATTGTTGTACTTTTTAATTTATGAGAGCCTGAAATAAAAGATAGAGAACCAATAGAACTTGGAATATCGATAAGAGGCATCCACATTGTAATTTTCTTATCAGGGTCTAATTCCATCATGTATTCATTATCCTGATGCCAGGGGGTAGGACCACCCCCAGATTCCTTAAAGAAAGACTGATCTAAGTAAAGCCGAACTTGGTCTACTCCTAATAGATCTGCTGCGATCTTCCCGAATCGTTTTGACATAACATACTTTTTTATCCTTGCATCTTTTCGCCATAGGTTAATAGTCTGTAGAAACGCTTTCCCAAATGTATCTCTATCTGCCAATGCTCTAGTTTCTTGATTAAAGTTAAATACAGCTTCTTGGATAATGGGCTGATAGCAAGATATTTCTTCTCCTGTTGCAACTTCTCTTAGTAAGACATGACCGTTATACTTAAAGTCATCAATATGTTTTTTACTTAAATTATAGTTACTTTCTAATGACGGCAAGTTTTCAATTTTCATTCTTTCCTATACCTCTTCATCTTCACGTGAGTATAAGACAGGAGTAAGATCACTAGCAGCTAAGTCTCCTGGTGATTTTCCAGGAAAAAGTCTTCTTAAATGATAATTTCGTGCGTCCTTTGCTTTATTCTCTTCTGGTTCCACAATTGTTAAATCATCAGCTATATAAATAATTGTTAGAACCTCTCTATAATTTGGGGTGGGGTTTCCTGCTGCATAATGAAGAGTTAATCCAGAATGGAATGTTGCGTCACCGGGATTCATGGCACCATAATCAACTAATGGGTATCCTTTCCTTGCAGCTAATAAAACATCCTCAGTAGCTAATTCATGCGAACGAGAGACAAACCCCATAGAACCAATTTCTTCTGGCAAATAATTTAAAGCCATCCACATTGTTATTGTTCTATCAGGATGAATAGGAAGCATGTACGCGCTGTCTGTATGCCATGGTATTGCCCCACCACCAGGTTCTAGAAATATCGAAGAATCATGATATAAACGAATTCGATCTTCTCCAAGTAAGTTTGCTGCAATTTTTGCAAATCTTTTTGCGAAAGTTAATCTTCTAATTTTTGAATTAATCTCCCACATATTCATAACAGTAGGAAAAGCCTTTTCTACTCCATAATAATGATGGTCTTCTTTAGGAATATTCTCTAATTTGTAATTTAGAGCAAGTTCAACCACATGTGGACGATAAGCATCGATTTCAACTTGGTTCATTACGCTTCGTAATAAAATATGCCCATCTCGTTGATAGTTATCAATTTGTTCTTTAGTTAAATTATAAGTAGAGTCTAGATTTGGTAATGTCATATAATTCACCTCTGTATTTTTTCTTTAAAGGAGTAGAAGAATAGCGCTTTTTCTCACCTAAAAGTAAAATCTTAGTTCCGACTTCTTTAGCCACTTCTTGTTCTGGAAAATCCTTTCCCTTGTAATCAATTCCCTTCACAAAAAAATCTGGACGTATTAGGCTAATAATTTTGTTTAAATTTAATTCATCTATTCTTACCACATAATCAACATATTCAAGAGCTGCCAACATATTAGCTCGTTCCTCAAATGGATATAGGGGAGATTCTCCTTTTACTTTTATCACTGAATCATCAGAATTAATGCCAACGATCACAATACCGTTTAAACTTTTTGCTTCTTCTATATATTCTAGGTGTCCAGGATGGAATAAATCAAAACATCCACCAGCCAGAATAATCTTTTTAAATTCCTCCCGGTGCTTTTTTATATGATTTAGTAGACTTTCTCTTGTTACGATTTTCATTCTCATAACCTTACCTCAGTTTTAAATCCCAATTTATTTAATAAATATAATGACAGTTCGCGTATATGACTTCGAAAGGGGTTGTAGATATAACAAAGAGGGGAGAACTGAAGGTTAGTGAAACGAAAAGAGAAATTATCCATTTGTTCTGGGATAATTATAGAGACAATTTTCAAGGGAGATTTCCATAAATCATTTGGTGAAAGGTAGGAATAATTATCCTTTAGTATATGTTCAGATGATATTAATACTGTTTTAGTGTTTTCTTTCACTAATAGTTGTTCATCAGTTACTACGTTAATCTTATTTACTCCTAGTTCTTTAAAATCTTTTCTTAATATTTCTTGATAAAATTTGGTCAATTCTTCATTCTGATTCAAACTTTTTATGAGTATAGTCTCCAAGATTATCACAACCCTATCTCTTCTATATTAAATCCTGATTTTGATTGCTTTACAGTTATCCTTTCAGAAGAATGAAAACCCTCTTCCAAAATTTTTTCTAAACGTTTGAAAACAATTCCAGCAGATACATCACTGATATCCTTTGATTTAGGGAATAAACTATAATTTTGACTTAAAACTCTGTAACTTACAAAAGGGTTTTGTGCCCCAGATAGGGGTGTATCCTTACCCCAAATTGTAATAGAAGGTATTCCTACAACTCCGGCGATATGGCCACAAACGCTATCTATTCCAACAAAAGCATCTAAGTACCCCATTAATTCAAATAATTGACTAACTGGGAGATAACTAAAGTCTATTATTTCAGTAGAGAGTTTTTTAATGGGAGTGAGGTTGATCAAAATTATATTATTTTGATTGCATAATTGTACAAATTTGTTGATGTTATTACTATTCCATGATCGCTGATAATCTTCAGTTTTAAATTGCACTCCAACAAGTTTCGATTCCTTATTAATCTGATTAAGTTTTTTATGTACCTCAACAGGTAATGAGGGAGCTGGAACTTTTGAGATAAATGGAGAGACGGGTTCCTTAAAGCCAAGTGCATTAGCAGCAATATCTACTAAATGTAAGTGTGGTGGGTGACTTAATCTAGTATTAATAAAATAAACATCATTATAATAGCTGGATCTGGTTATAAATTCATAAGTATAAAAGCTATCGAAATGAGAGTATACTTCACACTCAGGGAAAATATCCTTGATTAGTTGTTTCGACTTCTCTCTAGTTATAATATCTATCTTGTAGTCTTTAACCTGTTCTTTTTTAATAAAAGCTTTTAGCTGCATATATATAATGGCTACATCACCATTCCCAAAAAACCAGTCCAGTAACACTGCCTTCTTCTTATGAGAAGGACCTTTAATGACAATTTTATAGTCTTTTTGAAGTGGGAGGTATACAGGGTATATCCATTCTTTTGTATGGAAACAAGAAAATGGATAAAACATATTGCTATTCTTTATCTTGTTAGTTAATTTATCATTCACCAAAAAATTTTCTATTGATGGTGAATTGTCAATTAAAATTGTAAATGGTTTTTCTAATGGAAATTGTGAGGACTTAGAGGGAGGGTTCTGGCCTTCTATAATTTTTTTTAGATTTACTTTAAAATCTTCATTATTTACATAACTTGGTAGTGTTTTAAAAACCGTTTTAAGTTGTGAGGTACAGTCACCTTTAAATATAATTATACTCTTACTGTACTGTTCAATGGAGGATATTGCGTCAAAAAGTGCTTGTTCCTCAACTAATAACATGAATTGAGTTCCTTTGTTCTTCAATAATTTTCTGTTCTGTTTAACTTTCTCTAAGAATAGATCCATAAGTTTTCACCACTTTTTTTGATAAATAAGCAAGCTCCAATTCTTCTCTTTCAACCGTAGCTGTGTTTTTTTTTGAAATAGATATACTTGAACTTAGATTTGCAAATAAAAATGCCTTTAAAATATCCGTGTTTTTGATTAAAGAATACACAAATCCAGAGATGAAAGAATCTCCAGCTCCTATGGTACAAATTACTTTATCGTTAACAGACGGGAAGTAATAAATGTTATTTAAGTTTATAAAGACACTTCCCATTTTATCAGCTTTTAATAAAATATTATGAATTCCGAGTTCTTTAATTAAACTTTTAGAAAAGTTAATACCCTCACTTAAATTTTTAAACTTTTGTTTAGTCAGCCTCTCGAATTCATGTAAGTTAGGAAATAAAAAATCACAATTTACATAAGAAGATAATTCTCGTGAATCAGATGGATCTACTAATATTACAATGTTAGCTTCCTTTGCTTTTGCTATTATGCGTTGGAGGAATTGATGACTAAATGTCCCTTTGTTTAAATCAGAAATAATTAGGTAACCTATTTTATTTCTGATTTTTTCAAAAAGGGTAAACAAGTAGCGACTTTCCATATCTGATAACGCTACATATTCTTCCTCATCTATTCTCGCAGAGATTTCTTGATCTTCGTTTAAATAACGAGTTTTTATGGGGGTATATCTATTACTTGTTTTTAAAATGTTGTTTCTAACAGATGGATTTAATAACGTTTCTAATTGATGCCCATGTCTGTCTTCTCCAATTACACCAAAAAGATGTACTGAAATACCTAGGTTAGCAATATTATTTGCTACATTAGCAGCATTACCGGGTACATAAGTTTTCTCTTTAACTATTAACTTATTAACTTTTTCATTGTCTGAATATTTACTATTACAATCTACATAGCAATCTAAAACAATATCGCCAATTACTAAAACTTCATCTTTATTATTATGCAGCTTAAATCCCTGCACTGTATTCACCTACTATTTTGTATTAAGTATATAATAGTATATTTCCTAATAATAATATCAGCTAAATTTGCCCAAATTTCTTCTAAAAGAAGCCGAGAAAAAATACCAATTTCCATGCAAAATGATATATAGGAAGGAGGTATTATGAAACATTCTTATTACTTAAATCAAGTACTCAATCGTTACCCTGAATTAAGTCAATGTATATGCCAAATTAATAAATCTTTTATTTTGTTAAAAAATGCATTTCATACAAAAAAGAAGTATTTATTATGCGGTAATGGAGGAAGTAGTTCAGATGCAGATCATATGGTAACTGAATTAATAAAATCTTTCCAAAGAAAGAGAGAATTACCTTATGATATAAAACATAAATTATCATCTCTTGGTAATAGAGGAGATTATTTAGCAAAAAACCTCGAATCCTCAATCCCTGCCTTCTCACTTTCTTCTCAAAGTGCAGCCCTAACAGCTATTGCAAACGATCAAGGCTACAATCTTACTTTTTCTCAGCAACTGATAGGATATGGAAATAGCGATGATGTTCTTATAGCTTTTACTACCTCCGGAAAATCTGAAAATGTAATCAATGCAATATATACTGCTCATACAATAGGTATGAAGGTTATTTGCTTTACTGGTAACCATGCTCAATTTGCAGGAGATCATTTATGTAATGTAGTAATAAATGCTCCTTCAAAAGATACATACAGAATACAGGAGTACCATCTTTCTATTTACCACACTTTATGCACAATGCTGGAGAAAGAAGTGTTTTTCTAAAGGTGTGTTTAGAGGAGTCGAGAGGCTATTATTGCTTACCATTATAAAGTACAAGAAAAGATAAAGGACGTGAAGAATTGAATATTAGCAAAAATAAAGAAGAGTTTCATCAAAATGGGTATACCATTATTAAAGGTGCTTATACCAAAGAAGAAGTTCAGGATTTAAAGGAAGAATATGAGAAAATATGGTTAAAAAAAATTGCATCTGGTGAAATTCAACAAGATCCTGAAAAACCTTTGAATAGTCTTTATCCAAGGCAAAGGGACTTACATTTAAAGAACGACACGATTCTCCAGTTTGCAATTAAGAGGGATGTTTTAGATATGATAGAAGAAATAATTGAAGAAGAGGTCGATTTAATTTCTACTAACTTCTATTACAAACCAGCCGGAATGGAAGGTATGCCGTTTCATCAAGATAATTATGGTATAGGAGTTTCTCCAGGAACATGTCATGCTATTTGGACATGTTTAGACAAAGCGGTTGAACAAAATGGAGGTATGAGGTTTGTACCGGGGTCTCACAAACTCGAATTATTAACGCCAGAAAAATTCTATAGTCAAGATACAGATACCTTTGCTGGTTATGTTCAAACACTAAAAGTTCCAGATGGGTATGACATTGTAAGTCTAGAAACAGATCCAGGCGATATTGTTATCTATCATGGACATGCTATACATGATTCAACAATAAATAATTCTGAGCTAGATTTTAGAAACTCTATCATTTGTCACTATAGTGGTGTTAGCGCCAAAAAATTAACACTTAACTATAATAACCTCGTTAATAAGAAAGGAGAAAGAGTTCGTAAACGGATCAATTTAGCTAGCTTCAAAAAATAGGAGGATACAATGACTAACTTAATTACTAATAAAAAGATTAATGAGTTTCACAAAAAAGGTTATATAGTTCTGAAAGGAATATATAAAGATAAAGAAGTTGAATCAATAAAAGCTCAGTTTAAGAATCACTGGGTTAAATTGGTCAAAGGTGGAGAGATCCTTACTAAAAAGAATAAACCTCTAGAAAGCCTTTACCCTAGAATGAGAGATTACCATAGAAAAAATCCTATTATTATGGAACATACAATCAAACCAGAAGTATTTGATATTATGGAGGTTTTGATTGGTGAAGAGCCATTGGTTATTTCAACAAGTTATTACTTCAAAAGCCCTACCACAAGAGAACTTCCACTTCACCAAGATAATTACGCTTTTGGTGTATCACCTGGTACTACTTATGCTGTTTGGGTTTCTCTTGACTATACAGATGAAGAAAATGGTGGTCTTCAATTTGTACCAGGTACACAAGGAAATGAATTGGAGTTTCCAGATAGTGACCCAACAGATGTAAAGCAATATTTTTCAGATAGAGGTCAAGAAATTGAAGTTCCAGAAGGAAACCGTATTGAAAATGTTAAAACTGAACCAGGTGATATTGTTATTTTTAATGGAAATGTTATTCATGGATCTTCAGAGAATACTTCAATACACAGGTTTAGAAGGTGCTTATTAACACATTTTACAGGTGCAAGTGTAGAAAAATTAGCTCTGAATTTTAATAAACTAATTGATCGAGATGGAAAGAAAGTAAGAAGAAGGCTTAATAATAATACTAAAATAACACAAAAACAAGGTTCAGTATTTTCAATTAAGGAAGCTGGCTACTTTGATTCATGGAAATAGGAGGTACACTAGTGATTTCTCCGATAGAAATTAACCAAACATTATGCAATGAATTTAACGAACACGGTCATGTTAAAATAAAGAACTTAATTAATAAAGAAGATATCAGCATACTTGAGAAGGAAATTGATAAACTTATTAGATCATTAGAAGATTCTAATAACTTATCAAAATTTAAAAGAAATGACTTTGGTAAAGGCTTTTTGGAAGTTACTAATTTATGGACAAAATCAAACAGGATAAAAAAATTGGTTCATTCAAGACAACTTGCAGAAATATCAGCAAAGCTTCTAAATGTTAATGGGGTCAGACTACATTATGATTGTATCCTATATAAAAGCGCGAAAAGCGGACCCACACCTTGGCATCAAGATCAAGTAGCTTGGCCTTTAGATACAGATAAGACCATTACCTTGTGGATCCCAATTAATAACTTATCAGAAAAGTTAGGTTCTCTAAATTTTTTAACCAGTTCACATAAATACGGTGAGTTAAGTCTTAGAAAAGCTCTTCGACAAAGATCAAAAGAATTTAACTATGGATCACTTGAAGTTGGAGATGTTACATTTCATTCTGGATGGACATTTCACAGCGCCAATCCTAACCATCTAGATACAACAAGAAAAGCCTTTGCTATTATCTACTATGCAGATGGAGCAAAGTTGACAAAAATGGATAGAAGTGATGAAAAGGATGACTTCTATCAATTCTTTCCCAATGTTAAGGTTGGAGAATTAGCAAATAGTCATCTAAATCCACTTTTATATAGCAGTTAACCCTACAATAAATCATATCAGACATGTATGATAAGTTGATGTAATATGTCTCACACCATTTATCCTAGTTAGATACTAATTTAAGTAAATATCCCCATAGACGAGAATGTAAATACCTCATATATTGGAAATTGATAAATGCTGTTATGTAGATTATTTGACACAATTGTTAAAAATGAAGTGAAATGATGTTACTAGATCATGGTCTATTAATAATATTTAAAAAGGAGAGAAATATTTGAGTAAGAAATACAGCGTTCTACACCCTTTTAGCTTTATGCCAAATCTAGAAAATAAAACAGAAGAAGATATTAAAAATATATACACTTACTTAGAACAAGGTAAAGGTTGTTGGGTTCATGATAATTTAGGAAAAAAATATTTTTATGGCACAACAGCAGTTCCAACTGTTGGATTAGGTAACAATCGTATAATTAATGCAATGAATAAACAGTTGGAAAAATTAAGTTTTGGTTCAACATGTGGGCAAACACATGAACTACTTCAACCCTTGGGAAAAAAACTTATTGATCTTACAAAGAATCAGTTTTCATTGACATTTTTCTCTAACGATGGAAGCGGTTCAGTTGAAACAGCAATGAAACTGACTAGGCAATACTTTAATATGTTAGGGTTGGAGGGAAAATCTCATTTCATTAGCTTAAATGGAAATTATCATGGCACAACACTTGCTTCAGGCTCAATTACAAACTTAGGTATAAAGGAA
The DNA here is from genome assembly GCF_018588585.1 of Bacillus sp. SM2101. Classification (NCBI taxonomy): domain Bacteria; kingdom Bacillati; phylum Bacillota; class Bacilli; order Caryophanales; family Bacillaceae; genus Bacillus; species Bacillus sp. SM2101. The sequence goes on along the minus strand of NZ_JAEUFG010000013.1, from coordinate 75,914 downwards.
AACTTTGGGGATGCATTGCATAATTGTTTAAGTGCACCATTTCCTAACATGTTGAGACCACCTATAGAGGGCACTGAAGAGGACATTATTAAGTATTGCCTAAATCAATTAAAAAACATGATCGATGAAGTTCAGCCCGAAAATATTGGAGCACTAATAATTGAACCAGTTCAAGGTGTCAATGGTGTGATTCCATTACCGAAAACGTATTTAAAAGAAGTTGAAATACTAGCTAAAAAAAATAATATTTTACTAATTACTGATGAAGTTACCACAGGGCTTGGACGCACTGGGTATTGGACAGCTAGTGAGTATTATGACATCCAACCTGATCTACTGACAATATCAAAAGGGTTAACAGGGGGCTACTTCCCAATGGGTGTTACCTTGATCTCTGAAAAAATTGAAAATGTACTTCTTAAAGATGGGGGGATTTTCTTACATGGGTCGACACAATGTGGCCACCCAGTGGGTTGTGCAGCAGCACTTGAATTAATATCGATTATCGAAGATGAAAGTCTTCTCGAAAATGCAAAAGAGATTGGACAGTATATAAAATCAAATTTGACATCCAACCTTTCTGACGTTTCTTGTGTAGGAGATATAAGGGGATTAGGGATGATGATCTCGATTGAATTTGTTACTGACAAACAAACAAAAAAACCTATCAATTTTGAAATGGGTGAATGTTTTTCAAGAGAGATAAGTAATTATGGTGTTTTAGGAAATTATTTTAACAGCATATTTCTTTTATACCCCCCACTCAACACAACATTGGACGAAGCGAATTTTGTAATAGATAGTATTACAAAAGCGATAAAAAAAGTTTTTAATTAATTGATAGAATCATATTTTGATGGACAGATAAAAAAGGTATTTTCGTTACATTAACTTCAACGAAGAAAAGAAATATCAGAAAAATAAAAATGAAATTCTATAGTGACTGATCCAATATTAGGCTGTCGAAATACGTCGACAGTCATTTTTGTGGTATTTAATTACATTTTAAAGGTAAAATAGTGCAATAAAATCATAATTTGACAAAATAACCTGAATGTCGCGCAACCAACAATGAACAAATTAATTCCTTTGTTGATACTATATTTATAAAATATTAAGAGAATTCATAAAACTATTCCTGGAGGCGTAATTATGAAACCAGCAATTCTATTTTACCCTTGTCAACATCAAAAATTAAGTTTTGAAGATTGGTTCGGTAGCCTGATGAATAAAGTTACATTAATTACTGTTAGTAGTTTTCGAGATGTCGAAAAAATAGTAAAGAGAGAGAGTTATTCAATATATATTCTTTTAACAAATGCTTGCGCATTTCCTAAAAATTGGACAATGAGCCACCTAAAGGTAGAAAAAATATTAATGATCCTAACTGGTATAAATGGAACAAATAATATCCTACTGAATTCATTCTTAGATACACTTGAAACATACATAGAACCATCAAATTCAAACTCTTTGTTTCAAAGTTCATTATCATACATTGAAGAAAACCTTTGCGAACACGATCTTTCACTTGAGAAAGTCGCATCACAGGTATACGTAAGTAAATATCATTATTCTAGAATGTTCCAAAAAAATGTTGGTATAGGATTTAAGGAATACATTATTAGAAAAAGAATTCAAAAAGCGAAGTTATTACTTCAAAAAGGGGACTCAGTTACTGATGTTTGTTTTTCAATTGGGTACAACGATTTAACACACTTTGCACGTATGTTTAAAAAAATTGTCGGTATTAATCCGTCAGTATACAGAACAGAAAACTTAAGTAAGTCAATGAGTCTAACACAAAACAATAAGTAATTAAAATTAACTAATGGATAAAAGTTTTTAAAACAGGGTATACAAAATAAGATATCGCATTATTTTTATCAATATAGTTTACACTATTACAATAGTGATAAGGTTAATAATAAACTTAATGAGTAGATTTTTATTTTCTACTTTTTCGTGGTGAATGAAAGGAAGCTTAAATAATATAAATGTAACAGGATTTCCTTAATAATAAGTATAAGATTAAAAAAATGTATGTAGAGCACAAGAAAAGGTAATTTTTCCTTGATGATATAAATAAAGCTTGTTTTTTCATTATGTTAATACTACTATAATCGATACTTTGCATGATACATAAATAGAAATAAAGTGCGATTTTTGAATTGGTGAAAAATAAATTTGATTTTAGCGGAAGGTGCCGGTATTAATATTCTGGGAAAAGTTGAACACCTCATAAATAGATAAAGCTGAGGTTTCAATTGTGAAATATAGTTTAAAATGTGCTCCACTATATTACGTGGTCTAACTCAGTATCTTACAAAGCAATTATTGCACATTGTACAGGTACTCTACTATATAACAGGAAATGCTTATTATGAAATCCTTGATAAAAAATAAAAAAAGTTAGTTCTATTAAACATACACATAGGTTCAGTTATAGAAGCAGTAATATGTAAGAAAGATCTAAAGCAAAAATTGATACCTCCAACAACTAATTATATATTAATGTTATCAGTTCTAAATGCTGAAACCGAACCACTCGCCCACCTAACACCATTTCATGTAGCTTGAAGGGATGCTTTTTAGTTAGAAAAACCTAAAATTTTCTAATTGGTTATGCTTCCTTCGTGAATCACCTGTACTAATTATTATATCTATGCTAAATGGTGAATGCTTTCGTTATTTATACACTCCAATCTCTATTAGCAGAGAAACCACAATCACAAAGGAATATAATTTTAGAAAGTGTTAGCACGTCTTTTATTTGTCTGCAATTCTAACAAGTATTAGAGGAATGAAACCAATTGTTAATTTTAACTAGTTTCTTTTCCAATATTTTTACCGAAGTTTAACGCATGTACGTTCCTTTCATATTGAGTTCTTCAATAATGACACAGTCATATTGTTTTAAAGATCAATATAATAGTTGATGAATAAAACCTTCCTTTTTGGGGGTGTTTTTTATGATTTTTTGTTCCTTTTAAATGTTGTCTATATCAATGAATGTATTGGCTTGCAAAAAGAACATCATCTCGCTTCGTTTTTATTCCTAAAACTTGGTATAAAGATCTGATGATACATAAGCATTATGATTCTTTGATAATAAATAAGGGTAGAATTTGTAATTGAAGAAAAAGTTTATTAAAAAAAGAACACAGATTTCGCAAAAATACCTGAGACCCCCAAAAAAGAGAGGTGTAAAATATTAATAACGGAAAGGAGGAATAATTATGAGATATAATATATACCCTTGGATATCGGTAAGCAAATATTATTATCCTTTACTTTAGTTATTTGATATTAACTATAATACGTGAGAATTCCGAAAAATATAAATTGAATGTAATCTAGAGTACTGTCTAATAAAAACCCCTTTGGAAACATTTACTTACAGGCAAAATACCTTCTATTATGGTGTTTTGTCTTTTTATTTATTTCGTAATCTATCTTTGTATTAATTCATGTTCAAATATAGCAATTTTAGCAGACAGAATTGTAACTGAACAGACTACCCCAGTTTTGTCCTTTTACTTCTTACATAAAGGGTACCTGTAATATATTCCTGTAAGCTGTATAAATTGATTTACGAGAATACAAAGAAAACGTAGTTGTGTTCAGGATTTAACTTGTTGTAAAAGGCTTGTCAGTATAAAGTACCAAATGAATAAGCCAAAACTAGTCTACCTTATTAACCCACTCTCATACGTCTAAGTGTATCATCTTACTCGAAAAGGTAATATACTTTTTTTAGAATTTTAACTCTACTGGATTTAAATTTCATCAGTTATTTAGGTTAGCAAGATAAGCCTATCAAAAAAATAACAACCTTTATAGTATTGTAATAGAAGTGCTGATAATGGGAAGGGGAGGATAGCCAAAAGCTCTTAAAATTTATCTAAAATTTTTAAAAGATTAATCTTTGCAATAGGAAAATTAATCTAAGCCATTATTTATTGTTCAATACTTTAAGATATACTTTGACTTTTGACTTTTGACTTTTTTTTTCTATTAATATTAGCACTTTAATAACAAATTTTAGATCAAATTTTCCTTATCATTATTAAATGATATTCTTTGCAATACAATAATTAAACAATTAACTGTGCTCATTAATATTCATTTCGTTGGGATATGAAAAAGTCTGCAAGTGACAGGCTTTTTCAATCCATTTTCATAACTTGCTTTAAGGATTAACCCTAAATTGTTAAATAATTAACTTAATACAAGAAAAGCTTGTTATAAATTCTTTTTTGCCATTTCTAAGAGAGTGTAAAATATTTTGTGTAAATGTATAAATAGAAAAAGGAAGCCCTTTTCTTGTAGAATTAAGTCACCAAAACTAACCCAAAGAAAAGAGGACTTCCCTATGGATCATTTTACAACAGAAATCATACAAGCACTAGTCAAAAAAGAGGATATTATTGAAGTGTTCCGGAAACACCTTGAAAAGGCTGTGAACACTTTATTAGCCACTGAGTTAACTACTTTTTTAGACTATGAAAAATATGATCGTATTGGCTTTCATTCTGGAAATTCAAGAAACGATTCTTACACGAGAACCCTTCATACAGAGTTTGGTGATTTACAAATTACTATTCCACGTGATCGAAACGGCGAATTCAAAAACAAACTGTTGCACCTTATAAGCGCTCAAATGATACCTTAGAATCCTTTGTAGTTCATATGTTCCAGGAGGGTGTAACAATGGCTGAAATTTCAGACTTAATTGAAAGAATGTATGGACATTACTATACACCACAAACAATTTCAAATATGACGAAATCTATGAATGAACAAGTAGAAGCATTTCAGTCACGTGCGCCATCGTCACGTTATGTTTGTATCTACCTAGATGCAACGTATATCGCTGTAAAACGAGAAACGGTTTCGAAGGAAGCGATTTATATAGCTGTTGGCATCCGTGAGGATGGCTCCAAAGAAGTATTAGGTTACACGATTGCTCCTACGGAGTCTGCATTTGTTTGGAAAGAGCTCCTAGAAAATCTTAAAGAACGCGGTGTTGCTGAAGTTTTATTTTCATCTCTGATGGCTTAAACGGCATTACTGACAGTATTTTTTCCATCTATCCTGATGCTAAATATCAATCATGCTGTGTACATATTTCACGTAGTATTTCTCATAAAGTGCGTGTTTCAGATTGAAAAGAAATCTGTAATGATTTTAAATTAGTTTATAGAGCGGATAGTCAAGAAAAGGGGGAACAAGCACTTCAAGATTTCGTAGAAAAATGGAAAGCTTTCTATCCAAAAGTGAACAAATCACTACTCAAAAATCCTTATATTTTCACTTTTTACAGCTTCCCCAAACCTATTTGGAGAAGTATTTATTCAACTAACTTAATAGAATCCTTTAATAAACAGATTAAAAAATACACCAAACGTAAAGAGCAATTTCCAAATGAAAATTCTCTTAAAAGATTCTTAGTATCACAATTTGAAAGCTACAATCAACGCTTTACAACTCGTTGCCATATAGGATTTGATAAAGCTCGTTCAGATCTTTTAACCATGTTTAAAGAGTAAAAAGATGGTTTACTACAAGAAGAGTATTCTTAATTTACACAAACTTATTGACACTCCCATTTCTAAAAAAGAATCCTATTAACGAACAAATTCTAACTATGTAACTTGTGACCATATATATACAGTGTTTTATATTTAACTAGGAATTATCGCTAATATAGGAGAATGTCAATTTATGTAGGAAAAACTATAGTTGCTTTTATAGTTTTATTATTTAGTCATATCCACATATTATACCGTCCGTTTAATCCTGTCCTAGTATAAAAGGAGTATACTTTGTTGAACCCTTAAAAACTTGATGTAAATACAACAAAATCCCCCAATTTGCTCGTCGGAGAATTCTAGTTTGTTGTAATAAGGTTTGCCTAATCTTACTACGATATTTTTTGAATGATAGATCAACATAAATATATATGTAAAAGATCCTTTTTCTGAAACGCTAGTTTTATATTGCCTTTTTTATATCAGTCTCAATTATATCACCTAATTTTGCTAGAATCAAAATAAGATGCGCTGAATTATATTTTATTCAAAAGTTAGGAGGTTACTAGTTTGAAAGAAGACCTTTACTCGAATTATAAAGCTGATCGATACATACATTATCGTCTAGTACCTACTGGAGAAATCCAAATAAAGCCTACGAAACGAAACGGTAAGATAATTCATGTTCGTAAGCCTATTTTAGAAAAAAGAATACTTGAATTTGAAGAAATTAAAGCTATTAATCTTGATAACAATGGTATAGACGTAAGGACTTCTGGTGAAGATTTCACGTTAATTCATAATTATTTATTCGACTTCTGGGGGGCAATACTAGGGAGCGAGGCTGTTGCTCTTTACACTCATCTAAAAAGGTATTGTTATGGTAAAAAAGATTATTGTTTTCCTAATATGGATGAAATAGTATTTAAAATGAAAAAGTCTAGAAACACCGTTAACAAGTATTTGGACATTTTAGAAATGTACGGATTTATTTTGAAGTTATATCGCATGGACAGAGAGCGACATAATGGTGAATCTTCTCCTTTTTACAAAATAAGACGGTACATTCCCTTGCTTTCAAAAGAACTCATAGAAGACCTTCCGGATTTATTAAGGCGAAGACATGATGAATTTTTGGCAGAATGTAACGGAATAGAATTAAAAGAAAACATTAGTTCGGAAAGTATTATAGCTGGGCTAATGGTAAATGCAAGAGTAATGAAAACCAAAAGTCAAAAGTCAAAAGATGAGAAGCTAAAAATAGAAGGTTTACATAGAGAATATCTTTTGACTAAAATGTCACTTCAAGAACAATCAATATGGGCAGATTTTCTTCAAGAAATAGAGAAAAAAATATCTAAACCAAGTCTGGATACATGGATAAGACCTTCACTCATATTTAAGCAACAATCAGTCATCCATATTGTTTGTCAAAATGAATTCACGCTAGACTGGTTAAAAGATAAATATTATGTGATGAGTATAGAAATTTTGAGTCGTATTATTAATGAAGATACTTCTGATCTTACAATTGAATATTTTACTTATGAAAATTATTTAAAGATAAATGAGAACAAGAAGATGTGACTAACGTCTTCTTTTTTTAGTGTGCCAGGCATGGCAACTATCTAGGTGGTGAAAGTCCACTGTGGGGGTACACATCGACCAACCACTAAGGAAGTGCAAGGGACTTATCGCGACGTAAGGGCTGGAGGAAGCATGGAATAAAGTCTTGGCATCACGAACAGAAATCTGATACTAAGGCTTTACAAAGGGATGAGACTCCTAGACAAGTTGAAGTCCAAAAGATGTGCATAACTTTGTAGAGTAAATCAGGCGAGTAAAAGAGGAAAGATAGTTGTCTTACCCTGGGAGGTCTTACGGATGTACAGAAGTACAATCGAAAAAGGTTAGTCGCAAGAATTCAGCAGAAGCTATAGTAATGAATTTATATCATGAAGGGCGGAATAATTTATAGTGTTTCAACGCCACGAATGCGTAAGTGACGAACTCTGAATGTGTTAATGGTGAAAGTATGAGCGTATCTCAAAGGATAACCAAAAAATAGAGCTATTACTTACTACGTGAGAGGAAAGGGGAAACGAGTGTGTCGCTTTTAGAACAAATTCTAAGTAATCAAAATATGAATGAAGCCTACTTGCGTGTTTATAAAAATAAAGGCGTAAGTGGAGTTGATGGAGTAACAGTCGACGAACTTAAACAACATCTGAAAGAGAACAAGGATGAACTGCGCAAGCGCATCAGAACAAGAAAATACCAACCACAAGCTGCCTTAAGAATGGAAATCTCAAAAGAGAATGGAAAGATGCGCAAATTGGGGATACCAACAGTAGTGGATAGAGTAGTTCAACAAGCCATTCATCAAGTACTCAGTCCGATATTTTAAAAGCAGTTCAGTGAATTCAGTTATGGCTTTAGACCAAAAAGAAGTTGTGAAATGGCAATTATAAAAAGCTTGGAATCTCTGAATGATGAACACGATTGGGTATTGGACATTGACCTCGAAAGATTTTTCGATACAGTCCACCACGATAAACTCATGCGAATTATATCTAACACAATAGACGATGGAGATGTTATCTCACTAATAAGAAAATACTTAGTTAGTGGGATCATGGTGAATGGTAGATATGAAGAAACATCAGTCAGGACTCCGCAAGGAGGCAATCTCAGTCCTCTTTTAAGTAACATTATGTTGAACGAACTAAATAAGAAACTAGAAAATAGAGGATTACGATTCGTGAGGTACACTGATGACAGTCTTATCTTTGTGAAGAGCGAGAAAGCAGCGAATAGAGTGATGAAATCAATCGTGAGATTTATAGAAGAGAAACTAGATGAATAAACCAACAAGCTATTCATGTGCTTTGTTCGATATATGAAAAACTGATACTTGTCTTCACATATGAAGAAAAAGAGATAACTTAATGCTGTTAATTTTGCTGATCATTCCAATTAGTTTAAAATGTGTGAAAAAGATTGTAGTTGAGCTTAATCCTTTTATCTAAATCATTTCTTCTAACATAACAAAAACCAACTGATTAACGTATAGAATAAAATTTTGACCTTTCTGACCTTGAAATACCTACCACTTATCAGACCTCATTATCATAATTGTAGTTGGAACTGGATATAACAAAAATAAACTCCGAAAGTTAAGTTATATATTAATTATATTTAAAAGATTATTAAAAAATTGTAATTCTTATTCTTTCAATAATTGAGATGTATTCCTCTCAATTATTGAGACCTGTACCCCTCCCGCAATTATTGAGAGGGATTATTTGAGCTATTTCTGTGGAAAAACCTCCCCTCAAAAATTGAGAGTATCTCTCTTTAAATATTGAGAGGAAAAAGTCTCATATTCTGAGAGAGGGGGGATCAAATATTGAGTATTGGATTCTCATTTATTGAGAAAGGAACAATTTTAAAATTTCCTCAATAAAAGGTTTTTCTCTACTAGAATATTATTTGAAGTGACTTGTAAAGGAAGACTAACTTACGGTTGGGTTGAGAGGATTGAAAATATACCATTTATTAGGACTATAAATTTTATCTGATAGGATTAATACCAATGTCAGATGAAAAACATAGCATAATATGGTTACATAAGAAGTTTATGCAATATATGGCGTATATCGAGAAAGAAGAAATTAACATTATCCAAGGTAAAACCTCTTTTTCTAATTGATATATAGCATGGATTTCAAGTGACTTTGGAACTCATCAGTTCCAGGTCGCTTTTTTATATTTATGAAAAACCTTTAGGAAGGAGATCAAACACATCAAAAGGGGGATTGGAGAAGCGTTTTAATGAAGATATACTATTGCAATTAACATGAAGAAGTGGAGACAATCAATTGGGTAAATATCAGTAGTGAAATTTTTAGTCTTTTTCCAGTACTTCATAATTTTTAGTTCTCTAAGCTTTCCTGATAAGCACATACAGATTGTATTTAACGTTGTTAATTTCATAGATGTAATCCTCTAGTCCACTATACGTTTTATATAATGGTAGTAAGTTCAATCGATCTTCTTTCCCATTTATGTCTTCCCATTTTTCATAGCATTCTAAGCTGCAAAACCAATCGCCATCTGTGCAAATGAATGTCTTACCACATGGGCATACTTTTATTAATCCGTGCTCTTTCAAAATCTAACACATCTCCTGTTTGTTTATTTTGTTTCTTCTACATCTCGAAGGTATTCCGTGGTGATGTAGCTCTTCCATTGAAAGTTGAGAGTTATGAAAGCCCACACCTTCTGGTGTGGGCTGATAGTGAGATTAGAAAAGGTCTAACTTCTGCTACATCATATCTGAAATAACCCATTACTTTGTTGCAAGAATAATAAGTGAACAAGAAGGTTATTGGGACTTATAGAGAAGAACCGAAACTATTATTTCATTGAATAACTATCAATTTGGATTCTGGTTACGGATTAATTGAAAGGTATTTTTTTTAAAAATCTATTTCTCAACAAATAATAGTTCATTACTATCACGATCACTTATTGAAATACTCCCTCCAACCTCTTTATTGCCATTCAAATGTATGCTTTCATCTTGTTTATTTAGCATCTTATAAATACTGTCAAGAGAATGATATTTAAGTAAAACCTTTGAACCTTTAAATTTTGTATTCTCTGATACTACGTCCAGCTTTAAAAAATTCTTCTTATGTTCATCAATTGATAAAATAGCATTATGCTCTGGGTTATAAAGAACAAGCTTATAGCCTAATCTTTTGTTATACCAACGGATTGACTTTTCTAAATTTGAAACAAGTAGACTTTGATGTTCAAATTTATCAAGATTCAACATCCACATTCCCACCTTTTTTTGTTTATTATGTATGATTCTTAAATTTATATGCTCGGCTTTTAAAGTCAAGATTTTAGATATTCCCTGTTTTTTTGATGTTTTATGCCGAGTCAAAGTGTATCGAATCACTATATAATTTAGGAAACTTTGGCTAAAAAGGTGATAAAAGATGTTGTTTAACTACCCTATTTCTAAAATAAAAACAAAAGATTTTCCTGATTTAATCAACCGTATTTATCTATTATCTACAGGAGTTACCAAGGTGTCATATGATTATAAGAATCTAAAGGTAATATATAAAGGAGATAAACAAGTTAAATTTTTTGGTGATTTAGAGAAACTTATAACTCAAAAGGATCGGCAGATTAAAAAAAAGGTTATTAAAGATAATTGTGATGATAGTGAAGTATCCGGCGAATTTATTGTATCTAAAAAAAATGAGGATGGAATTAGTTTTGAAGGGGATATCGCAAAGATATATGAAGCTGTTAAACGGTTATTGGATCAAATTAGTTCAAAATTCAATGCAACCTACACCAAGTATCCAACAATAATGTCTAAATTATTAATGGATAAAAGTAAATATTCCTTGCACTTCCCACAAAACACTTATAGGATGTCGGAAATTAAACATCAAAAAGAAGATTTAGAAAAATACAGATTACTAACTGAAAACAGTCTTGATACAAGTGACTTGTTCCAAGCTACAAACTATTACTTAAGGCCATGCCTTTGCTATTTTGCCTATAACGATAGGGAAGGGGAAGATCTTGAAAAAGATCTTGATGTAATCTCTAGCTTTGGGCAATGCTTCCGGCATGAAAATACACGTCAAATTTCTCCATTTCGATCAAGAGACTTTAATATGTATGAGATTGTATACATTGGTGGACAAGAGAAAGTTACTGAATTAAGGAATAAGTTAGTAGAAGAAGTTTGGACTTTGTTTAATTTATTAGGTCTAAAAGGAAAAATCGAAACCGCAAATGACCCATTCTTCATTAAAAATGATAGAAGTAAAATCTCCTATCAAAGAGCCGGAGAAAGAAAATACGAACTAGTCTTTACTCCCAACAGTAAAGTTAGTTTCTCACTTGCATCATTTAATTTATGTGATGATGTTTTAACTAAATCATTCGATATAAAAAGTAAAAATCAATCAGCTTATTCGGGTTGTACAGCATTTGGTATTGAAAGATGGGTTCAAGCTATTGTATATACTTATGGAACTAACCCTGTACTTTGGCCAAAATATATTCTTGAGATGATGGTCAATGACTAACACTCTACCTATATATAAGAATCCAGGTTTGTCAACCGAGTGTTACCACAATTGTAGATTAAGTATACTCTTTGCATACCCCGAATTGCATCCTTGGATATATAGTCACTTCATAAATTTGAAAGTACAGAATGAGGATGTCAACCAGTTTCCCATGGTACGAATGGAAGAACACTTGGAAATCTATTCAGAAGTTCTATCTGAGGTACCTATTTATAAAGATTCCTCTTGGAATTCAAGCATCATATCGGTATTGAACAAAAATCATTATGTTTTGGTTTTTCTAAACTGGAAACATATAAGACACTCTAAATATTATAAAATCAAAAATATTGTACATGAGGCTATAATTTATGGATACGACCATAGAAAGCAAACTTTTAACGGACTAGGTTTTGAAATTGACGGTCAAACCTTCGGAGAGTTCGAGATTACTTACAAAGAACTTGAAAGATGTCTTGATCTTACAATTAAAGACCATCTTTATAAGGAAAGGTGGTTTGCTTATTATGGATTTCCTGTTGTTTCGATATCTATAAATAATCCTACACGGTCACCTGCTATAAACAAAACACAATTATTTTTTTCCTTAGACAGATCAAAGGTTTTTGACAAAGACATCTGTGAAGAAGGTTCATATGCAAACGGTCATCACGTTTATTTATATTTATCCTATTATTTCGAAGAATTAGCTTCACATCCCCAAAAATTAGCACCCAAAGAGTATATCCTTTGGAATATTATCCAATATAAACTACTTCAACACAAAAAATTTAATTTAGGAACCATTCAACAACTAATTAATGAATCTGAAAATAAAGAAATTAAAAGGATTCAAGGTCTGTACAAACAATCTAAGAGAGAGTTAACTAAACTTAGAAGCCTGTCACTTAAGTACCAACAAACTAATTATATAGAACATCTTAGTCATATAAGCAATGGGTTTTACAAAGTGTATGAATTAGAAAAACGTATCAATGCTTTTTTTAAGGACTACCTTGTCCGACAAAAAATAGATAAATTTAGCCGAGAAAATTGGCAATAAACAAATTTATAATGTATGTGACATAATAATGGAAAGGATAATGAATATGACCCACAATGAAGAAGTAATAATGAAGTGTTTAAAAAGTGTTTTAAATGACATTGAATTTTCTAAAGAAGATAACTTGCTTGAACTGGGTATAGACTCTATGACTTTCATTCGACTAGTAGTAGAAATTGAGGATGAATTTGATATCGAAATTGAAGATGAAGAAATTATTCTTGAAAACTTTGAATCTTTTTCTAGCATCGTTCAATTAGTTGAGAGGAATCTGGATTAGATTTAAAATGAAGGGAAGTTTTTTTCTTGAGCACAAGGCAAAATTTCGTGAAGTTCCTAACAGTACCCAAGGTTGTGGACTGGAGATTTCCTGATAAACATGGTTTTTGTGAACGTACTTTAGATTGTAAACAATTGTCTGTGAAAGAAGTTCTAGAATGGAAAGGGCAAGTAGATTTGATTAAGGTATTTCTGAATCATTTTGATTGTTCCCATAGTAATCTTCTACTAAGGAGATCTGAACCTGAATTGAATATGGGATGGTCTATAAAAACATCAACTTCAATCTCTCCTAGCTATATAAAAACATTAATCCTAAAACAACTAAAAAACCATGGATACTGTTTGCTCTTCTATAAGTCCTTTGAAACAACATACTCTTCATATTATAACGTTCATGACTTAGTTCATTGGTCATTAATAATAGACTCCAATGAAGGGGAACTGACATTAATTGATGAAGCTGGTAGTAAAGATTATTTTGATGGACAATTTGGTAAAATTCCTTGGGATGTGTTTTTAGAAAGTTGGAAACAGGATAGTTCCCACGGTATTGGTATATTATCGTTTGATCAAAAGGAAACAGAAGATTGGGATACAGTTTTTTTAAATCTTGTTAGAGCATCTGTTGAGAATATGATAGATTTGGGTGGACTAAACCACTTAAAAGATTTCATTTATACTATTAGGAACACACCTACTGATGAATTAGTTAACATGCTGGAGACTTTTGAATTTGATATTCATTACTTTAGGCGTTTACGAGAACTTTGGTTACTAGCAGTTGATAGAAAAGTAATACCACAAAAATACCTTGATCCATCATGGGTTGAAGAATTATTTTATTTATGTAAATGTTGGTCGTTAATAATGGGTGTATTAATGAAATGGAAAAGGCAACCACACAAAGATTACAAACAAAAATTAGTGGATTATTTGCAACAGACTTTAGATAATGAAATAAAGTTTTTCACAGCATTAGAAAAAGTTGCTGAAAAGACGGTATGAAGGACATTGCACACTCGGTAATTCATAGATCATTGAAAGTGAAAAAAGCAGATAAGATTTATGTTTTTTGTCTTGGTGAAACTCCATTATTAACAAATCTGTTGTCGAGTATCCGACAAGTAGGTGCCCATGCCTATATTAAGGAAATTAAACTGAGTGAATGGACAGCGCTTATTAATTCAGGTGATTCCTCATTTTATAGAAATATGTTTAAATATGAGGCAAAAATCATTCGGCATGTAAATGGATTTATTGGAGTAACTCAAGACTCAAATCTTTTTGAAATGAATACCGTTAACCAAGTTAATCTCAAAGCCTTTTATAAATTTTTTTATGAACCCCTCATGAATTTTGCCCAAGAGACCAATAAATGGATTCTGTTGAATCCCCCATCAAAAGCCTTATCCCAATTAAGTAAACAGTCAACAAATAAATTAAATACTTTGTTCAGACATTCGGTTCTAATGTTTAATTATGAGGAGTTTAAGAGAGAAGCTAAGTGGCTAATGGACTTATTAAAAAGTACGAATGAAGTTTCTATAATTACACACAATACGAATTTAAAATTTTCGATAAAAGGTATTAATCCTACCATATGTGATGGTACACATAATTTACCTGGTGGTGAGGTATTCATCGCACCTGTATTAGATTCAGTTAATGGGTATATTACATTCAATGTTCCTTTTCATTCTTTTGGTGTTACCTTTGATTATGTAAAATTAGAGTATGAAAAAGGTGAACTAATTTCATTTGATTCAAGCAATAATACAAAACTTAAGGATATATTAGATTCAGATGAAGGGGCTAAATATTTTGGTGAGTTTGGAATTGGACTAAATCCTCATATTAATAGACCTATTTTCACATCAGCTTACGATGAAAAAATGAAGGGGAGCGTTCATCTTGCTCTAGGGCAATCCTATAAAACCTCATATAATTTTAACAATTCAACTGTTCACATGGATTTGGTTTTATCGATGTTAAAAAAGGACGGTAGGGGAAGAATGTACTTTGATAATAATTTAGTTATGAAAGATGGAGAGTTTCTTCCTCACCTTGTTTAAAATACTTTATTAGGTAGGGTTTAAAATGGGAAACATATTAATAAGTAGCCAGAGGTTACTCGGGCATTTTATACCAGCAAGAGAGATTGGCATAGCACTACAAGACATTGGGCATAAAGTTACTTTGCTTGGGAACAAACAAAATAAAAAATTGTTAGAAGGTACAGGACTTGGATTTATTCCAATAGGGTGGGATAAGATACCTAACCTGTATTTAGAAGAATTCTCCAATGAGATCCTAGAGCAAATTAAAAACCATGATTTTGACCTCTTTATTTGTGACTCTACTCAACCCTCTCCAGCATATATTGCTGAAATAAAAAAAATCCCATGGATAAGTTTCCAAACTACCATCCCACTTCCTGTTGAGTTAATGCCAGGAAGCGCATTAGTGAATCGTCGTCTTCAGCTTGATTATCAAAAAAATTTAAATAAACTTCGACAATATTTAAATCTACCTGCTTTACCATCAGAAACAATACGCTCTAGAGGCGACCTTGCAGGAATCTCACCTTACAGGCATTTAGTATTTGTATACCCTGAACTTTTAAATGAAGAGATTAAATTACCTCCTAATACAATTCTAGTTGGTAACCTTAATCATCAGCTGGAAAGAAAAAATTCAGGTCGACTTTACTCTCAAAAAATAAAAATACTAGTCTGTACCTCATCTATACCAAGGATTGAATATAGAGAAATTATGAATCGATACATTGAAACAGTAATTAATACTTATGGTAATCAAACGATGTTTGAAGTGATCATATCTGACTCAAAAGAGTGGTGGGGAGATGATCTTCCCATCAATGTAAAATGGGTTCAAGATGCTCCTATTCATGATGAACTTTTACCTCAAGTTGATTATGTTATTACCCATGGTGGATGTGGTACTCTTCAAAACGTGATAAAGCATGGGAAGCCGATGTTAATTATTCCATTAGGTGACGATCACGAAAAACTTGCAAGTATATGTAACCAATTAGGCATATCTGAAACATTATCAGCTGAAAAAATTAATAAAGAAGAACTTCTATATAAGGTAAGTAGATTAAATCAATGCATTATAAATTCAAGAGAGTTACAACAGAAAATTTTATCTTATAATCCAAGGCAGAAAAGTGTTGAACTCATACAAAAATTTCTAACTGAGGTGAAATAATTGGATAAAGCAAAGTTTCTAAATATAGTAGAAGGCATTATAGATAAAGAAAATGTGAAGTTTGAAAGCACATTTGAAGAACTAGATATGGATTCAACAAGTGTAATAGAGCTATTGATTGAGTTTGAAATGGAATATAATATCGATATTTTGGATGATAACTTAAATCTTGATGATGTTAACACTTTAAGTGATGCATATGATTATCTATCTAAATTATTGTCTTCTAAATGAGGAGGCGGAATTATGAGTACATTTCTATCAAAAGAAGAATTATCTTTTTTTAATCAACAAGGTTACTTCGTTATTAAAGGTGTTTATAACCCTGAAGAAGTTGAAGAAATAAAACAAGTTTACAGAAAATTATGGTTAAAAAAACTCAAAGATAAGGAAATTATACAGGACAAAAGTCTACCTATCGAAAGCCTCTTCCCAACAATGCATGAAATGCAGAACCAAGATGAAACAGTGAGAAAATTTATGTTGGACCATCGTAACTTTGAAATAGCCAAAGAACTATTAGGACATGAACCTTTAGTTATTGGTACAACTTGTTTTTTCAAAGGACCGAAAACCAAGGCATTGCCATATCATCAAGACAATATAGATAATGGGTGTATACCAGATAAAAATGTAGCACTATGGATAAGCTTAGATGAAAGTGACCAAGAAAACGGTAGTCTTTGTTTTCTCCCAAAGTCCCATCAGTATGGTTTGTTGTCAATTAACCTTAAAGCTGAACATCCATATGGAATTTTATCCACACAAGTTAATAATGCTAATACAAACCTTTCTGAAGAAATGAATGAAGTATGTATTAAAACACAACCGGGTGATGTAGTTGTATTTGATGGAAATACTATACATGGTTCCAGTTCTAACGATACCATAAATCGATTTCGAAGGTCTTTTGCTATACATTTCACAACAAAAGATGTAAAAAAAGTTTTTGCTAATTTTAACAACCTCTATGATAGGGAAGGAAATATTATCCCTAAAAAAGTTAATAAAGATCATGGTCTTATCCGAAACTTACTTTTACCTGAAGAGAAAATGAAACAAGGTGAAAAGATATACTAAATGGGGTTTAATAATGAAGAGTTATGAGGAAATTGAAATGAAATTAAGAGATTTTAATGTTGAGGACATACAAGGAAAAATTGATTACTTAATCAATGAGGAGTACCATTTGCTAACCTTAGAAGAAGGTCTGACGCCAAAGGATTACTTCGTATTTATAAGTAATCTATCAAGCATATGCCACCACACTGCATTATCCTTTGCCATGCACTTATATACTTTATGGGGATTAAAGCTTCTTTTACCTGACAGAAAGAAAGTAAACAAATATATTAATTCCGTTTTGAATGAGGGAAGTCTATTAGCTTCCCTTAATGAACCGGGGCTTTATTTTGTTTCACCAGATAAATTAAGAGAAAAAGATTTTAACATTATAGCCTCACCTGTTAAGGGTGGGTATATATTAAACGGTGTTAAAAATTTTATTTCAATGGAACCACTTGTTACATATTTACCCATGTATTGTAGAATAGAAAACTATCAAGAAAAGGATCATGGAATAATAGTAGTAATTGTTAATAAAAATACTCAGGGTATTAATATTAAGAAAAACTGGGATTCCATTTCAATGGAACATACTGAAAGTAATAGTGTTGAGCTAAATAATGTATTTGTTTCAAGTGAAGATGTATTATTAATGCCTAGCACATCTATATCCCAAACTGATTTATTTGGTTACCTTTTCAGATTAAGCATTTCATCTGTATATTACGGTATCGCCAAAAGTGCTACAGAGTATATAAAGAATCATACAGTTAAACATAAAGTCCCACATTTTGACAAACCGCTTGCCTTCTTCCCTGGATCTCAATATAGTATTGCTGAAATGATAATAAAACTAGAAACAAGTTACTCTCAAATTATTCAATTGTGTGAAGCTCTTCAATCAGTCATGGATACGCCGATAAGTTATGAATCTAAAAAAGAAATAAAGAAAATTAGTCTTATTACTAAAGAATACTCAACACAATCTGCAAAAGAAATTGTTGATACTGGTTTAAAAATAGTTGGAGTTAAATCTTTGTCAAAAAAGAATTATTTATCTGAACTATATAAGGATGTAATAGCTGGACAGTTCCATCCACCACAAAGAGACATAGCATATGAACTTCTTGCAAAAGATTTTGTTGGAATCCTTCCATGGAAAAACAGATGGTAGGTGATAGTATGAAAATTTTAGGCCTTGGTGGATCAGGTCATAGTTTTTCCGCTTGTTTAGTTGAAGATGGAAAGGTTATAACAGCAGTTGAAGAAGAAAGGTTAAATAGAATAAAATATTCACTTTTTCCACCTGATGTTTCCCATATGAAATTAGCAAGAAATAAAGCCGCCAATTATTGCTTAAAAAATTCTGGATATACCATGGATGATATAGATTTTATAGTTACACAAGATATTCTTGACCCGCGATATGCAGCTAAATTTAGCGGAAAAACAACTTTCTTAAATCATCATCTAACACATGCCAGTAGTGCTTACTTTACATCTCCATTTACTGATGCAGCAATTTTGGTAGCTGATGGAAGTGGGAGTTTTTTTGGAAAGAATAATTCCAAATATGAGACTGTAACCCTTTATCATGCTAAAAAGACACATATTAGTAAATTATCTTCCCAATATGGTACCTCAAGTTCCATAGAGAACTTTGAATTTCATCCTCATAATTCTATTGGTGGATTTTACAGAGCAGTTACTGAAGGAATAGGGTTCCATTTCCTGCAAGACGGTAAGACAATGGGGTTATCCTCTTATGGTAGAAATACTTATACAAATACTTTCAACAATTTTTATCAGTTCAATAAAGAAGGTCATTTTGTTCAGTCAAAAGAAGATTTAAACAAGTTGAAAAATTTTCTTAAAATAGAGCTGGCTAATTCTACTTCACTATTCCAAACTAAAGCGGATTTAGCTTATGCTGTTCAATATCATACAGAGAAAATATTAATCAAATTAGCTCAAAAAATTTATAGTGACACTGGATCTTCTAACCTTTGCTTTTCAGGAGGGGTTGCTTTAAACAGCGTTGCTAACTCTAAATTATTAAAAGAAACCCCCTTTAAAAATATTTATGTTTTTCCTGCCTCCTTGGATTCTGGATGTGCAATTGGAAGCGCTCTTTATATGCACTATTCAATACTAGGGAATGAATGGGAACCATTAAAAACACCATTTGTTCCGTTCTTGGGTAAAGAGTACACAAATAATGAAATCTTAAAATCACTTAACTCATTTAGTTCACTAATAGACTATAAATATTCAAATGATATATGTAATTTTACATCATCTAAATTAAATGAAGGATGTATCATAGGATGGTTTCAAGGGAAATCCGAAATTGGACCAAGAGCATTAGGGAATAGAAGTATTCTAGCAGACCCACGTTACATGTCTAATAGACATAAATTAAATATTCATATTAAAAAACGTGAATTGTTTAGGCCATTTGCACCTGCAGTTCTGTCCGAATACCAGAATCAATATTTTGAGGACACCAGTGTTAATTCTTACTACATGTTAAATGTATTCCCTGTAAAAAAAGATCAAACAAAGAAAATTCCTGCTGTACTACATTGTGATGGTACCGCAAGGCTACAAACAGTTACCAAATTTTTTAACCCTAAATTTTACAGACTTCTTAGGAGTTTCTATGAAAAAACACAAACACCAATATTGTTAAATACTTCCTTTAATAAGAGTGGTCAACCTATTGTAGAGACTCCTAAAGATGCGATTAAGAGCTTTCTTGAATTTAAATTAGATTATTTAATTATTGATAATTTTATCATTAATAGGAAGGAATGAGAATATTGGGATTATTATTTGAAAATAACATATGTTGTACTTTTATACACTTTGATGAACTTGAAAAAGCTAGTAATTGGTATGTAAATACCCTTGGGTTTTCTATTCGAAAAATAGATTTGGCTAAGGGGTTTGTTGAGCTTGAAATGGAGGGTGCAAATTTAACTTTGTTAACTTGGAGATCAAAAGAAAAAATTAGACCCAAACATCCTTTATTCACTTTTTATAGCTTAGATATTGAAGAGTCTTATCATAAATTAAAAAATATAGGAGTCAAAGTTCATAACTTTAGTAATGCCGGGTCAGTTTCAGGTTTCTTATTTGAAGACCTAGAAGGAAATATATTGATGGTATGTAGTTAGAAACGCAAGAAAACCCTATCAAATATAAATAATTTTTCTTAATATAATTATAGAAGTGATAATAAGTAAAGAAGAGAGTAGTCATCATTCTGTTAGATTTTCATGAAAGAGATTAGAATCATCACATTTATATATCACAGCCTAAAAAATCAGAAAATTGTAACAATATTGAAACCTCCCTGCTTGTCTTCAAACCTGACTAAATAAATTTGTGACTTCGTTGTCTCCTTTACAAAAAATTATTAGCACTTCAATTGCAGCATTTGATAAAAATATAACTTTTTAGTCCCTTTTGGGGCTCTTTTTTTAGACATTTTGGACCGCATAAATATCTGTATGTATTTGGTCAATATTTTTTCACCCTATAAACCTTATCCATTTAACATTCGAAGTAAAACTTCAATTACTGATCTTAATTCTGTATTAAATCTAGAGGAGGAGAAACGTTGTTTAAATGTATTAGTTTACAAAGATACTTCAACAACCGGGGAGTAACTACTGAACAGGAGTTTAAGCAAGGAGAACTAAGTTTAGCTTTTTCTTCATTTCCACAAAAGTATATTCCATTTAATAGATCCTTCACACACTCAGATATACCGTTTATGTTTTCTAAAAACAATCATAGGGACAATGTAGAAATGTGTGGACAAACCATAGATTTAGGAGAGATGTATAACATTAATAAAATACATTTTTTGGGTACTTCTAATAATGGGGATTTCTCTGAGGATGTTCATCTTTATGAGGACACATCACATGTTATAAGTAAACCGCTAGGTTTTACAGACTTTATTGAACCTCAACCTAAATTTAATGAAGATGTTGCAATACAAGCGCCTTATCTTCATACAAGACATGGAATAAAAAATATCTACTTTCCTATCATCTGGTATAACTCCATTAACTTTAATAAATCCGCACGAGCGAACAAACTTATGTTTGAAGATAACCCATCTATTCATATATTCTGCATAACTATTGAGGTGACAATATAATGAGTAATCGTCTAGTTAAAGACAATTCCTTAAACTGTTTTCAATTAGTAATTACATCACTAGCAGCACAACAAGGGGTAGACAAAGAAGAATTATGGTTTCAATCTGGTTTATATTTTGATGTTATCAATAATAAAATATTGCTTGATTATCAATATAAAACTTTAGAAGAGCAATTTGGAGAAAACATTACTTTTAATACATTCAATTTCAATAACGATAAGGATTGTTTAAAAACTTTGGATGAACACCTTATGAACGAAAATTCTGTAGCAGTCAACGTAGATGTATTTGAATTAGAGTACTCTGTTTTTTTTCAAGAGGAACATGAACAGCATTTAATAGAAGTCTACGATAAGGTTAAAGACAAATATCAAATTTATGACCACTACTATCATTACTACGGTGAAATTACTGAAGATGAATTAAAAAAAGGTGTGTCGTCGTACTTAATAAACTTTCCTGAAGAAGAGCTAAAAATTTACTCTTTAACAGTTAATCCAGGTAATCAAAAGTTATCGATGGAACAACTATTGGGAATCATACAGGAAAACTATAATGTGATGTTAGGGAATTGGGAAGTTAAGAACAAAGATCTTAAAGGATATATAGGAATATGTGGCTTGCGTGAAGTAAAGAAAAGCCTTGTTCATACAATTAACAACACTTTTGACACAAAACAAGAACTATACAATGAACTCAGTGTATGGTTTAACTCTATAAACAATATGTCAAACTCAAGAACAAACTTTTATAGAACACTAAAAAAATACATTCCTGAGTATGATGTTTCATTTTTGCTTGAATCATCCCAAAGTTGGTCATCATTGGGTAATATGCTTCTGAAAGGCTTTCATACAGATAGTCTATCAAAAATGAGTGATAGGATAGAGAAAAGGATTGACAAGCTTATCCACTGTGAAAATAATAGTTTGAATAACCTCAAGTCTATAATAGAATCCCTTGATAGCAATATTTTAAAAAAGTCTAGTCAATAACTTTTGTAGATGTAAACAAAAACTAATTTAGACTAATAATTAACATGTTATGCTGAGAAACTTCATTCAAAACATTATAAAATTGTCTATGTAATGTAATGAAGGTGTACTTAATGCCAGCAGCAAAACAAGTAGTGGACTTGAGTCAATATCTTGGATACAAAAAAATTAAGTTTTATGCAGAGTCTTTGAATAATTCTTCTATTGCTTGAGGTGTTTTATAAGCAATGCTGCTATGCTTTCTTTTTCTGTTATACCATGCTTCAATAAATTCAAAGATGGCGATATTGGCAGCTTTATAGTCTAGATATTGAACATGATTTACTTCTTCTTTCTTCAATATACCAAGGAATGATTCAATACAGGCGTTATCATAAGGGCATCTTTTTTGACTAAAGGAGTGTGTTATACCATAAGATTTAATACGATCAGTAAATGCTTTGCTTGTATATTGTGAACCTAGGTCAGTATGTAGAATTAACCCTTCGGGTGGTAATTGAGTTACGTAAGCGTTTTCTAGAGCTGTTATGACGACTTCTGTTGTCATTTCCGATGAAAAGGAATAACCGACAATTTTTCGCGAATGTAAATCCATCACCAATGCTAAATAGCACCATCCGTCTTTCACCGTATACACATAAGTTATATCTGCCACCCACTTTTCATTAATTGATGAAGTTGAAAAATCTCTTTTCAAGATGTTTTCTCGATTTACAACTTTTTCAGTCGAACCATGTGGACGGAATATCTTTTTAACAATAGAGTGGATATCAGCTTTTTTCATTAAACGTTGGACACGTTTCAAACTGATGTGTATTCCTTCTTCTGTTAGTTGATGGTGAATTTTTGGAGCCCCATAACGTCCTTTACTCTCTTTATGGATGGTTGTTATTCGCTCAGTGATTTGTCTATTTTCTTTTTCAGGTTTTGATTCAACCTTATTTAATGATTGATAATATGTACTGCGAGGTATATTCAATATCTCACACATAAGTGACACTGGGGGTTCTGTCGTTTTCTCTTGGATGAAGCCCGTTAGCTCGTCTGGATTTACTTTTTCGCGAATATGGCCATAGCCTTTTTTAAGATTTCATTCTCCTCTTGCATCTTTGAAATATCATCAGCCGTTTGAACCATCTTCTGTTTCAATAGGAGAGTACTTCTTATTCCAATTATAAATGGTTGCTTCCGATACGCCATATTCATTACTAAGTTCTTTGACTGAGCTACCAGAACGGTAAAGTTCAACGATCATTTTCTTGAAATCTTGGGTGTGTTTTTTGCCTGTATTTTTGTTTCCCATCCGGACACAACCTTTCTAAATGCATTTTAAGTACTTAACGTTT
Source organism: Bacillus sp. SM2101 (assembly GCF_018588585.1). Taxonomy (NCBI): domain Bacteria; kingdom Bacillati; phylum Bacillota; class Bacilli; order Caryophanales; family Bacillaceae; genus Bacillus; species Bacillus sp. SM2101. Next base: position 52,114 of record NZ_JAEUFG010000013.1, on the reverse strand, counting down.
TTGTGTCCATAAAACTATACTAACTCCAGTAGTATAATAGCATTATAATCGGCTTTAACTGCCAAAGCACTGACAGTCTAAGCTTTTTTTTATACGAAATTATAATTATTATTTAGATAGCGGAACAAAGAAGTCTATGAGTAACGTCAACCAAAATTCATCTCCATCATTGGGTTACGTCGCCCGCTTAAAGAAGAAAACTGAAGCATACTTAACACCGCAATTTCCCCTTAAGTTTATATAAAAATTTCATAGTCTTTTTTAACTATTTACCGTTAAAGTAAAAGTAATAAATTTTTTAATAGCCAATAAAGGGGGATATTAATGAAAGGTGTAATCCTAGCTGGAGGAGAAGGTACTAGATTGGCTCCTTTTACTAAGGTTATCAATAAACACTTGTTACCGGTAGGTTCAAAGCCAATGATTTTTTGGCCTATAAAATCTCTTAAGGATACAGGTATTAAAAATATTATTTTAGTTATTAATCCAAGAGATCTGTATGACTTTATAACTATATTGGGGAGAGGAGAGAAGCTAGGGGTAAAAATAAAGTATGTATTTCAAACCAAATCAAAAGGTATTTCAGATGCCTTATATAAAGTGAGAGACCATGTTTCTAAAGAAAAGTTCATAGTATTATTAGGTGACAATATCATTGGTAACAGTATTAAAAACCACATTGATGATTACATGAAACAACAAAAGGGAGCAAAGATACTCCTAAAAAAAGTAGAAGATCCCAACCGCTATGGAATTGCTAAACTTGATAATATGGGTACCATTGTATCTATTGAAGAAAAGCCAATATACCCCAAGTCCAACCTCTGTGTCATTGGTTGTTATATGTATGACGAGAAAGTGTTTGACCTAATTAAAAACTTAAAACCCTCCAAAAGAGGAGAATTAGAAATAACCGACCTTAATAACTTATACATCGAAAAAGGACTAATGACTTATAATATCATTAATAATTGGTGGGTAGATGTGGGGACTCATACATCTATGCTAGAAAGCAATATAAAACTTAGTCAGGAGCATGATGTAGAATGAGCCTTTTAGTAACAGGGGGAGCTGGTTGGATCGGCTACACTTAAATTTTAAGGTCAAGTAGAATGAACTTACTACACGAATGATGAGGAGAATCTACATGACAAAAAGAGCACACCGTACATTTACCCAAGAATTCAAGCAACAAATTGTACAACTTTATGAGAATGGAAAACCACGAAAAGAAATTATTCGAGAATACGACTTAACACCTTCTTCTCTTGATAAATGGATTAATCAATTTAAAAAATCTGGGTCATTCAAAGAGAAGGATAACCTAAGTCCTGAACAAAAGGAACTGCAAGAATTACGTAAGCGAAAAAAGCAATTGGAAATGGATTTAAAGCAAGCCGCGCTGATACTAAGACAAAAGTAAATGTGATTAAGTAAAACAAACACAAATACTCGATATCAGCAATGTGCCAAGTACTTCAACTCCCAAGAAGCACGTATTATTATGAAGCAACACAGCGAACTCATGAGGATGATGTCACGTCAGATATTGTTCGAATCTTTCATGAGAGTCGACAAAATTACGGGACACGCAAAATAAAACATGAACTTATAAAGCTTGGGAAAACCGTTTCTAGAAGACGCATTGGTAGAGTCATGAAAGAACAAGGACTGGTTTCTAAATATACCGTCGCACAGTTTAAACCCCATTCAGAAAAGCCAAATGAGGACCTATATTCCAATGAACTAGATCGCGAATTCACGCAAAACGAAGCATTGTCCGTTGTCGTAAGCGATGTAACATATGTAAAAGTTGATAAAAAATGGAATTACATATGTGTATTTGTTGACCTCTTTATCCGAGAAATTATTGGGTATAGTACAGGGGTGAATAAGGATGCGTTGCTGGTTTATCGTGCTATCGCTTCAATAAAGGAAGACCTTCATCATATCCAATTGTTTCATACAGACAGAGGAAACGAATTCAAAAATAAATTAATTGACGAAGCTTTAAAAACGTTCTCTATTAAACGCTCCTTAAGCATGAAGGGGTGCCCCTATGATAATGCAGTTGCAGAAGCAACATTTAAAATTATTAAGACAGAATTTATCCATGGCAGGCAGTATGAAAGTTTAGAAGAATTAACACGAGAGCTCCATGATTACGTGCATTGGTTTAACCATATTCGTATTCATAGCACATTAGGGTATGCAAGTCCTGTTGAGTACAAAGATAGACACCTTAAGAAAACTGTCTAGTTTGGTGTTGACAGTCCAGTGATAATTTAACTAAGTCCATAAGTTTAGATTAGTATATTGGTCATATCTTGAATATAGAGCTAAATGGTATGAGTATCCAAAACATTCACTTCAAGTCAACTTTGAACTCTTTGTATTTAAAAATTACTGAAAACTAAAAACTAAATCTAATTAAATGAGAAGTGGGGAAAGTTCAAAAGTTTTCTTTGAAAATGGTAGAGTAACAGTCATTTTACCTAAAAAAATAAGTTTTTGTGCTTTTTAATCTACTTCTTGAAAAAGCTATCGATTGTAAGCCAGTTCTCATCGACTTTTTGGATAACTTTAAAAAATTTTAAATTTTATTGTAAGGTTTTTAATAAAAAACTCGTTATATATATTGAAAGGCAAATTTATATTAAATAATAAGGGAGTGTTTAGTTATGGCAGCAACTATTGATCGATTAGGAAGTGTATTTATTCATGTAAAGGACCTTAAAAAATCAACAGAGTGGTATTCTAAAATCTTAGAACAACCAGCACCAGATGAAGATCCCCAAGGTCCTTGTCATTGGTTTGATATGGGTGAGGGACGTGGTGTCCTATTAGATGATAACCGTAATAATAGAGACGATGTACGACCTTCATTTATGCTTCACACAGAAGATGTGCATAAAGCGTATAAACTAGTTATAGATAATGGGGGAGAAATCATTAGAGAAATTGAACGAGATGAAATGGTTGCCTTCTTCAATTTTAAGGATCCAGATGGTAACGTGGTAATGGTTTGCGAAGAACATTTTAAAAAATAAAACTGTTTAATGATGCACTTATCCTTATGAGATAAGTGCTATTTATTTTCTTTCTTAATTTTGCTTTTTTCTTTTCTAACCGCTTCGACTTCAGATAGTGGTGTTTTTTCTGGATCAATCATACCTGTAAACTGGTCATCATAAGTCAGTTTAATAGCCTTTTGATAGACCGTTCCTGACCTGACAAAAGTAAGGGATACTTCATTTGAACGATTAAAGAAATGTGATAAAACTCTAACAAAGTCATAATAAGTCTCAACAGTTTCATTATTAATATGTGTTACAATATCACCCTCTATTAAACCAGCAAAATAGGCAGGGCTGTTAGGATAAACTCTTCGTATATAATTTCCTTTCTCTGCTGAACAGGATTCTTTTAGTTGTTCAGGCGTAGCAGTATAGTTAATGACCCCAATCCTCGGATAATTAAATATATCATTTCGTAAATCTAATCCTAACTCAATGATACATTTCAAATTATATAAAGTTTGCCTCCATCCCATTTCACCACATTCTCTAATCCATTGCATCATTTCATCATCATCATACCCATCAACTTTCACAACAACTTTTACTAGATTTTCATTGATTTTACTAATTGAAAATGACGTGTGAAGTTCATATTCTCGAGTAGTGCCATCAGGTAGTAATCCCTTATATTTATCCCAAAATACAATTACATTTGGTTCTTTAGAAATAATGCATATAGAATTATTCGTTAATTCACCAATAATAAAATTCACTTCATCTCCAATCTCAATAACACTTTTATTTTCAGTATGTTCAGCTACATCCGTTAAAAAACTATTCCATCCTGTTGGTGTTGAAAAATACCACCACACATCTTCAACTTTACTTTCTATGAAAATTGTATTAACCGTAGATAGTTTTCCCTTGTCCATGTTTCACGCTCCTTTTTTATCTATTTAAGCGTTTTTTAAGGAAAAATACTCGGGTTTTTATCATTTTAATAGACAATAAAAGACGAGTTTTAAAAATACTTTCTATAATTAATTCAAAAAATAGTAGCTATACCTAATTAAATTCATACAAAGTTACTATCGATTACAGACCGCTATCCATTTAGCACAAGAAAAGACGAGCTATTTAGAGAACACTTTTTTATAATCTTTTTAAAAACAGGTGATGATAATGCAAAAAATGGGTGTAATTATACCGGTTTATAATCAAGCATTACCTTTAATTTGTACATTACATGGCTTTTTGAATCAGACAATCAGCACAAATCTATTTAAAGTTGTTGTTGTGGATGACGGCTCAACTCAAGATGTTAAGAGTATCTGTCAGTTATTCCAAAACCAGTTAGATTTAACCTACAAACGGATTGAAAATAGAGGTAGGTCTGTTTCTCGTAATCAAGGAGTTAAAGAAGCTGAAGATTGTGATGTTATTTCATTTTGTGATGCAGATCGGATACCGGTCCCAGATTTTTTAGAGCAACACTTAGCTTTTCAAGAAAAAGGAAAATGGAATTCAATTGTAATTGGCAATGTAAAAGAGATGTATGTAACTGATCCATGGAACAATTTAACAAGAATATTCAAACAGTATTTGACTCAAAAAGGGCTGCGTACACCTCAATATTGCGGATTAGTTTATAAACTATTTGGTGACTCTGGAGAATCGATATCAAATGTACCTTGGATCGCAACATTTAGTGGGAATATGTCAATTAGTACTGAACTTTTTCAAAATATAAAAGGGTTTGACCCAGGTTTTAGTCAGTGGGGGTTTGAACACTTTGAACTTGGATACCGAGTACACAAACAGGGCATAAATTTTTTATACCATTCACTTGCCACCAACATTCATATATCCCACCCCCGGGAAGACTATAGGTCCAAGATAAGTAAAAGCCATAGTATTTTTTATAAAAAACATAATACATCTGAAGTAAAAAGTCTATTAGCGTTTATGAATGGTGAAATAAGTTTAAATGACTTTAATAAGTGTTCAGAGGGATATATAGCAACCCAAGTATTACCAGATGAATTTGTGAAAATCACAAATTTTTAGAGTGTTAACAGTGAGCAATAGCGAAAATGATCTTAGCAAAACCGATATACTTGAACTATTTATATATTCTCTTCAAATACAAATATTAGATAAAGTAATGTATTTGAAGCTATTATATATATCTTTGAAATAACTTAAAATAATGAGAGGAGAAAGTATTTATGAGTAATCCAAAACATACGATTGTCCATAAAGAAAATATGGTATGGGAAGGTGGAATGTATGAAGGTACAGAAATGGCTTACTTGTGGGAAGATGAAGATACAGGGAGGGTCGCTTTTCTTGTAAAGGTTGAACCAGGTGGAAGTATTCCTTTTCACGATCACCCAAGAAGAGAAGTAGCATTACTTGTTGAAGGAGAAGTCCAACTTAATGACGATATCATGAAAGAAGGAGATTTTTTAACAGCTTCTGGAGAAGAAGCCCATGACGTATACACAGAAAAGGGTTGCACCTTTTTTATTTACATTGACTACAACATTAAGAAACAAAAAATTGTGAATCTTGATGAAAAAAAGTAATAAGTTGAGTTGACTGTATTGTTAATTGTAGAAAGTACACTCTTTGTTCGAATGTCCTTTCTTCAGGTGTTTTGATGGGGTTATAGGGTGATGTATTGGTTTGTTTTTCCTGTTTTTCTATTTTTTTCTTAAAATAATATATAATCATGCTATAATTACTTTAATCCTAAAAAGACACACCAGGAATCCCCTGCTAATTGTATGTATAGGAGTTGAAACAGACTCCAAATATCATTCGATTCAGCAGGTTTTTTTTAGTAAGTCTGTTAAGTAAATATAAAACCTATAATCATCAAAATATTACAAGGTTTGTCCAGATCTTAGAAGAGGGAATAAATACAGATTGGACAATAAATACCTAGAATTAGATAAGCAACTCACTGATACTTGGATTAAAGAGGTTAAAATGAAGTTAAACAAGGAACTAGTTGTAAAATTCTGTATGATACGGGATTAAACCGTAAAAAGGAAAAGGTGTTAATGTTCATACTTCCCCCACAGCTGTGCTAATCATTATTTACTATGATGTCTTTATCCTGAAAGAAGATGAAGGTGATGAACTACTCATTTCAGAAATGGTACAAATCGTTGAAAAATGTATTTCTCAGCCTTTTATTGGGGGTACTTACTTAGAGTATAAAATTGTAAATATATAATGCATTATTAATTTTAAAATATACATTAAAAATCTTAAATGGAAAAGAATCTATTTTTAAAAAGTGCTAAAACAACGAATGATAGACCTTGTAAATTAAAACTAGAAGTCAATGCTGAGTACCACCCGTCAAGAAAGGTAAATTGCATTATGGTAACTAGCGCTTTTTTGATAATATATTCAGGTAGGATAAAGGTAATGGGGTACTGTTTGAGTCTACATATTATTTTTCATTGAAGGAAGAAGTGCTTGATTACTTTGTCTTACGATGGCAGTATGAAAGAACCATTGAAATTCACCAAAAGAGATTTATTGGATTAGAAGGGATTTATCAAGTATTTAAGTCAGTATCTGCAGTACCAAATGCTGATAAAATATTTGTTTCCTTAAGTAACTACTATTCAAAAATCCGAAATAGACCTCGTAAGCTTGAGTTAACAGCATACGAACGTTTTACCGTTGATCCACGATTTGAAAGTGAACATCCAATCGAAATACTACCTTTAGATAAAATATTTGAAGTTTATATAGCTGAAAGCCGACACCTCTTGTTTGAGGACAAAGATAAATATATTAATCAACTCATTACATTATTTTACGGAGTTCCATTTCAAGTTCATATCAGAATGCTTGGGAAGGGTGCGATAAGTGATCTTCATTAGAAAAGTCCGGATTTGTTATTTATTAACATAAACTAGCAGGTGAGAAGAATAAAGCGAATGAACTATAAATGGATGAGATCGTTTGAGGGTAGGATAACCCACCCTTTACTAATTATCAAGCTTTAAGTCTTGCATTTTCAAACCAATCAAATGGCTGTGATATAACGTTTATCTATACGGGTTATTTGTTGCAGCAGCCTTCAAAGCCTCACCCTTTTTCATTACCCATGATTGAGTACGGTTTCTACATAACCGATGAATCTCATATGCAATTTCACTTACATCCATCGTTTTTATGTCGTTAGGTGTAGTAAAAGTGAGTAGGGTATATAAAGAAACCTTTGAAAATAAGTTTACAAATATTCCTTTTTATATCACCCTTTAGAAATTGGTAAAACTATGATTTATTGGAATAGCTTATTAGATCTAGATGTGTTATAGATCCCTGTAGATATTGGTAAAGCTATGATAAAAGCGCAAGCGCCTCGTTCACCCTCAATGTTATAGATCCCTGTAGATTTTGGTAAAGCTATGATACGCAAGCTAAAAACCTTGTTATATCAACTAATAAAAGGCTTTTTGTTTTAAGAAAATGAATATTTCTCTTGTGATTTTTCATGATTTTCCTAGTTTTTTTAAAAATGAACTCAAAATACGCGAACTTTTTGGGGACAATTCTCTTTGAAAAGTGTGGTACTTTTTATTATGGGAAAAAATAAAAAGGTGAAAGTGTCCTTTTAAGTATACTTTTAGGACACTATTTTAAACTGCTATATTGATAGTTTATTAAATTATTGAACTTAAAGAAAAACAAGAAATGGGATCAACATTACGTTAACCAATTTCCAGAGAAAATTAATTCTTATTATTTTACTTTATCTGGAGATAGTGAAAACTGGGAAGTAAGGAATTATAGATTGCAATACTCCCTGATAAACATAAGACTGGGAGTATACAGAACTAAAATTCAAATCTAAAGATGGGTTGAAAACAAATTTCTATAATTTTAGTGTATATACGGCTATTAGCAAAGAAATAGAGGGCAGTACAGGCAAGCAAATAAAATGATATATTCGCAATCCCAAGGTGGCTTTATACCAAAAATAAACGAGATATTAATAGAAAAATACGAGAGTACATCTCCATTAATATATAAAGGAACTCCAGTAACGATTGCAAATATTGAGAATATATATGCAGAAGTGCTATGGGAAGACGAATCAGGGCAAATAATTAAGGAGAAAATATCATTATATCGATGAAAAAAATAAGTGTCGGAATGAGATAATTTGTGAATAGAAACATTTAAACTATCAGATTTTTTTCTACAATAATGACCTTCAGCAATATGGCCCAATATGGAATAACATAGGTAGTAAATAGTAGTGATAGGTTCAAGTTTCTTGAGATACTTTTAAATAAACTTTGTCTTAACCCACACAAGAATTTATTTTAATTGAAAGAAATATTAGTATTCCTAAATTTTCTACAAATGCTATAATGATACTGTAACACTTTTTTCTTTTTTCTTTCTTTTGCAACCATATATATTGGTTAGCGGTTACCTATTAAACTAAAAGCGGTCTTTGGACTATTCTCAAGAATGAACGGATCTACTATATGTAGGTTCGTTATTCTACTTATGAGACACTTCCAAATGATCGCTTTTTTGTTTGTTTTAAAAAGATATTATTAAAAAGCGATCTAAAAGGGGGTATTTTTATGTTATTAAACTTAGTTATTGCAGTATTTACTGGATGTTTCATGGGAGTTCTAATGCATACGAAAAAACACGGAAAGGTTAAAAAACCTAAAAATACAAAGCTTGCTTATCATCCAGGTGTATTGGAGGAAATGCTTTGGGGAGCGGTCGCAGCTTCATTATTAGTTATCATTTCAGAACCTTCTGATTGGTGGAGAGCTGTATTTTTAGGAATCATTGGTGGTTACGGTGGTGAAGGTGTAGTCCTTCAGTTTGACTATCAGAAAGCAACAAAGAAATTAGAAAATGTTAAGAAAAATCAGGCTCAATTAAATATGGATTTAGAAGATGACGAAAATATCAATTAAACAGAGTGCTAGCTTAATAATTCCATCTCTCTGTTTACATAATATTTTTCTCATGTGTTATAATAAAGTTAACATACAGAACGGACAAGGGATTGAAAAAATAAGGAGTGAGCCTGATGAAATTAAGAGATGTTCTAACAAAAGAAGAACGGCATAAAATTAATGAATATGAGAAACAAATGCTAGACGCAGAGAGAATGAAAGAGATTGACTATTTTCAAACAAAAATTGATACCATACTTGAAGCCGCTAAACAAAGGTATTACGCTAAAAGAGAACAATCTAGAAGCCAAGATGAACTTTCTATAGCCCAAGATATTGTTTTTCATATACCTAGTGCTTCAGTTTCTAGAACTAAACAAGTACACAGCTAGATACTACTGTACATTTAAGTGGTCCTTATTACATTAGAAAACAATTTTCACTTATTGTCTACGAAGAGCTGTAAATTAATTTTGTGTCGAATTATGTAGGAACATTGGATTCATTTTTTATTTTCAGCAGAAATGTATTTTGTAGCTGTGGAGCAAGAAAAAAGGCGGATATTATTGCAATAGGATCCATATGTAATTAAAGTAAGTAACGTTTGATAATGAAAAAAAATTCTATTTTTCAAGAAAAAAAAAGCGTTTATGATGTTAAATTGTATGATACAGAATTAGAAGAATATGAAATATGTGTTCACGACTAATAAAGTTGTTTAATTATGGAAGTTCAAAATCCGTTCACTTATAATTAAAATAAGTGAACGGATATTTTTTTATTTTGGAGGAGAGATTTTGAATACTATCGATTATAAGTTTTTCTTGAATTTTACAGACTATGATTCTATTACCAAAAGGAGGAAAGCAGCACTTCAAACATATCAAACAACAAATGAAGATTTAATTCGATGTGCTTATACTGTTGGACTTTCAGCAAATTTAGTTAAATTACTACCTAACGAAATGAAACTTCATAGAGGTGCGATAATAGATGCTTATTTAGATTTTACAAATACTAAAGTACGGCTCAAAAAAGCGATTTTAAGATTTCTAGACCAAAGCGAGAAAACTTCTATAATGTATAGTTTAGGTATGATATTCGCTCAATCTTATATTCAAAGTAACTATAAGGTTAGGCATTTAATGTATTTAAAATCAGATTGTGTTGACTATTTCTAAAGGACGAACACCAGATTTATGGGGTGTAGATTTATCAACTAGAAACTCCTATTTAGTAGAGGCAAAAGGGACTTCTAATTATTCTTATTTTTTTGATAAAGGTATCTTAAGAGATGCAATAGACCAATTAAAATCAATATCACTTGTAGATTTTAATGTAGGATCAAGAAGTAGAATTTTCTGGGGAACTGATTTAAAGAAAATTGCAATAGGAAGTCACCCAAATAAAGTAGAAGAGGTAACTCAGCAAGTTATTGACCCTACAGAAGGTGAAGATAAAAAAGTAAAAATTTACGGTAGTGATTTAATAAAGGAATATTAAAACCTCTATATGATATGTTGAGGTCTGAAGACATTGAAGATTCTATCTATGACCAAGTTAACAATATTTTGGATGATTATGACTTGGAGGAAGGTTTAGAAGTTAATAGTTATATAGGTTTAGATGGAATCTATGTTAAATCATACGATTAATTTAGGAATGATTTCATGCAAAACTGAAGCAAAGTCTCTCGGTACATCAAGGAAGGGTATGGTTTTTCTATAGAGAATAACTATATTAACATTAATCCTTTTGAGCGTTTGTTTGAATAGAGAGGCTTCTCAATCAGATGAAGTCATGAATTATTTATTTCAGCCCCAAGTGACAGGAGAAATAGAAAATTGAGAACGAGGATTTACATTTGCTATAACGGACACGTATGGTGACGAAGGATAATTCATCAGGTGGGCCAAGCAGATACTGCAATTATCAACGAGACCATATGATTATCGGAGCTCAAATTAATCAAGTAGTAAATGCCATTACGAATTATGGAGAGTGTTGGACGTGATTAAAGATAAAGAGATGGAATTTCGAAAGGCTTTCAACTTTTTGAAGAGATCAGCAAAGTCTCCGTTAACTTCTAGTTATACAAGAGGGTATACTGCAGGCAATGCACAAAGAGAGCCATCACAAAAAATTTATGATTATATTTTGGAGCTAGAAAAAGATGCTTCTATTAGTTTTGAAGAGAAGATAAGTAAATTAGATATTTTTTTACAAAAAGCAGAGGAAGAACAAAGAAAAAAGCCACTCATGGGAACCCCTATGAATAGAGACTTTAGAAGTTATATTAAAGTGACAATTAGTAATATAGAAAAGGGAGAACCTGTACAAACAAGGAGAGTGTGACCCTGAGTATAATAACCCTATTGGTTCGATAAGTAATCCACCCTTAAGCTGGTGGATTACTTTTTACCTTCCAACAAGAAAACCAAATCTTTGCAGTTAGTTATAGTGTTTAGATTAGTCATTAAAGTGCTTTTTTATATAGTCAAGTTTGCGTTGTTCATAAGTCATTTCTCTTTCTTTTTGAGGATTAACCCTTCTGTTTTTTGGTTTCAATGAGCCAAAATAATCGCTTGGTTGTATCTTTTTTTCAACCTCTATAGTCCATAATGAAGGTGTAGAATCCGTAGATCTTATTACTAACCTATCGCCTTCTTCTAAATTCAAGTTATTTCTAGCTTCTATAGGGATAGTAACTTGTCCTTCTTGTGTTAGTTTTCCAGTTCTAAATTTCATGAAATATATCATCCTTACAGTAAAAACATCATTTTTATCCAGAGATAATTAATACTAGCTTCTTCAATAAGTGTACATTATATACAAACTTTAGAAAGTTAATAATTTTAAGATTACTTAAAACCAAGAGTGTGCCTTTTAAACAAAGAAGTACAGTTTATCAGAAAGGTGTACTGTTTTAAAAGTTATACCGTTCTATTCAATTTCGATTTTTCATCTGAGGAAGATACTCATGAAGATGATGGAGATATGATTGGAATAGTAAATCTAACACAGTACAAAAAGAAACGATCAAAGAAGGCACCGACTGAAAATCAATTAGTTTTTTATCTATTTTAAACTACCAGGGGCTGCCCATATGTTGTTTGGAAGCCCCTTTTTATTTTTATCTATTAACTATTTGAGCAAAAGAAAAATCGCTGATGAACTTTACGATAACCCACTTATAATTTCTTTGTTATCATTCAACAGACAGAAATCACATTTTATTTATTGTTTAATTTTAACACTATATATAAAATATAGAGTAATAATTTAAATAATTGCAATAAATTCATCTTATATAATGGAGGTTGAACAAGTACTCAATGTTAACTTACTCAGAGCTCAATTATTAATACGAAGGATTCAATATTAAATAAAAGATTGGGTGATATGATATGTTGGAAACTCCGCTAGGTCATATAAAATTGTTTGTTAATGAAAACGAAGTTGACTTCACACCTATTAAATTGGAAAAAATGGATCTGTTGGCCCCTGATGTGAATGGAAGGTACTTAATTCAATATAACTATAAAACTGAATATAAAAATCAAACAATCAAATGCTGTCTACCTTCTTTAAACATAAAAGGAGATATTCAGAGTGGTGAGAGGCTTGAATCGATTGCTTTTTATAAAAATGATATAAAGCTCACAATTGGAGCAGAAGGTGAATTTGTTGATGATCCTTACCATGATCCTTACTTTGATTTTACGGGAGAATATCTATCTAATGGAATAGAATATCAAACTACTAAAATAACTAAGGACAAGGTTTTTGAATTTGGGATCTGTTGGATTCAGCCATGTACTGAAGAAAATGATGATCAAACATGGTGTGGTGCTGATCCTAATATCATGCCAGGTGTATAACGCTGTAGAGTGAGTGAATCACGGAATTCTTGGTCCATATACGCACAAAACGAAATATGCTAGTTCTTGTAGAAAAAGGTTATTATATATCATTAAACAAAGGAACAAAAGTTCTTTTTTGCGGAAAATTGTGCTATAATTGAGAAAGATAGTTTGTTTCTATAAGGGCGGTCGGCTAACCCCATGATAGAAAGGGGGTGACGCCACATGACTGTATACGAGGCACTAATGGTAGCACTGGGATTCTCTTCTTTGATAGTCGCACTTGTTGCATTGTTCGTGCATATGCAGTCTATGAATAAAAAATAGACCTCCCTTACTCACGGGGCGAGGTCTATTTCTCTGAATTAAGCCGATCCCTAAAGGAACGTCTATCTGAGGCCGGAGATGCTGGAACATCTTCGGTCTTTTTAACATACTCTTTTTCTATACCAATCATACCATATTTTTTCAATTGTAACAAATGTGCTATAGCAATTATTAAAGGAAATATAGGCTAGGAGGGGTTTCTTGCATTATATTGTAATCGATTTAGAATACACTGGAGGTAACAAAAGAAAAAATATACAAAATGAAATCATTCAGTTTGGTGCAGTAAAATCAAGCACTCCAAGTAACTTAGCGCGTGTTAAGTTTTTCTCTAAACATGTCAAACCCAATGCTTACATACCTAAACGAATAAGTGAGCTTACTGGTATCTCCAATAAAACAATCAAAAGTGCCCCGTCCCTAGGACAAGTACTATATGGTTTTAGAAATTGGAACTTCAGTAAAGACTTTATAATGGTTAGCTGGGGGGAGAATGACCTACGAATATTAATAGAAAATTGTTATACATATGCGATTCATGTGAAAGGACTAAAGGGACATTTAAATATTCAAGAGGTCGTTATGGATGTGTTGCAGCTAACTCACGCACCAAGCTTAACAAAAGCAATTGAACTTCTAGGACTAACGTTTGTTAAAGAACAACACAATGCACTTAATGATGCTTATAATACATATATATTAATGTCACACTTATCACAAATCGTTGATGTGAAAAAATATATTGACCACAAACCTATTTTAAATCCTCTCATTAAAAAGAACAAAAACGGTTCTTACGTACTCTCTAAATTTGGAAAAAAAGTAATTGATAATATGATGATCTCAGTTAAATATAGTGGATATGATGAATTTTTTGAATCTGATAGTTTTTTTCAGTTGCAAAAGAAAACGAGAATTGATACAAGAACTGTAAAAGTCATACGCAAATACATTTCTTCATTTGTGAACCAAGCTTAAATTTATTTAGATTAGTAGGATGTTAAACTATAAAAAAAACGTAGATGTTTAAGCATCGCCGGTCTTTTATACTTAAAACAAAACATAATATATTATCTCAGTTCTAAGATGCTATAGATGAATCTCCTAAGGAGATAATGAAATAAAAAAATGCATTAATTATTCCTTTAGGAGCAAATGGAGAGGTGTGAATTACAATGGAAAAAAGATCAGATTGGCTTAAAGAGATAATTACTGTCTTTAAAGAATTAGGAGGGCAAGCTACTCTAATAGATATATATAGTTTAGTAGAGGAAAGGAACCAGATAGATATTTCGATTTATACTGATTGGAAAGCACAGATACGAAAACATATTTATCTTAACTCCAGTGATACTGAGGTTTTTAAAGGTTCCGCTGGAGATGAAAATGATCTTTTCTACTCTATTAAAGGTAAAGGAAAAGGTTATTGGGGAATAAGAAACTATGTTTCTGTTGGCACAGATAAAACGGAAAAAACCAAAAGAAACCCAAAGTGGAAACGAGATGAACTCATTCTAGCATTGAGCTGTTATTTTAAGAATAGCCCCATCCACATTAGTAACAAACATGAAGATGTTATAAAGCTAAGCCAAATTTTAAATGGCCTTCCAATACATGAGAGGAGACCAAATAAGGGTACATTTAGAAATCCTCAAGGTGTATATATGAAAATGTGTAATTTCCTTAGATTTGATCCTGATTATAAAGGTAAGGGGCTAGAAAGAGGTTCAAAATTAGAGGAAGAAATATGGAATGAGTTTTATAATGATAAAGACAAACTTCATGATATAGCTCAAAGTATTATATCTGGTATTACATATGAAAAAGAAGTAGTTTCTAAACCTATTAATATTGATGAAGAGGAAGAATTTCCAGAGGGAAAAGTATTATATAGGGTACATAAACAACGTGAACGAAATAGCAACGTGGTAAAAAAGAAAAAACAAATCGCATTAGAAAACAATGAACTAAAATGTGAGATATGTGAGTTTGATTTTTATAAAACATACGGTAAATTAGGCCATGGATTTATAGAATGTCATCATACTATTCCAGTTTCTAATTATAAGGAAGATTCAAAAACAAAATTAAATGATTTAATTTTAGTTTGTTCAAACTGTCACCGTATGTTACATAGAAAAAGACCGTGGCTGAACAAGGTACAATTAAAAAGTATATTGAATAGTTAAAGGACGATCTAATTGTGTTTTAACTTGGCTAAATAAACTCTATTAAAAATATGGAGGTTACAAATAACATGACAACAGATATTGAATGTTTAGAAGAGCTCTTAATGCGTTTTTAAGGATAAAGGCGCGTATAAATTACTAAAAACCCCTTTATATTAAGGAAAAACTTGATCTAGTATCGTTTGGAACTGAAGTTTCAGTTGTACATTGTTCCGTGTTAAAGAATCGTGTTGTCTATTCAGATTTCTCAGATTCATCGTTTCAACACTTTTTCGTTGGTAGGCAACTAAGTCCTCTTTGTAATAGATAACACAACATTTAAAAAAAGGAATAGTTTTATATGAAACCTATATCTTTGCGTGAAATGCTAATTTAATGTATAGATGGACAACAGAATATATGTTTGGTATAATATAACCATACAAGAGATTAAATTCAAGTTGAACATTATAAACATTAGGAAGTGAGTGTATGAGTCAAATAACGTTTGATGATCTTTTTTCTTCAAAACAAGAAAATGTGAAAAATGAACCTTCTCCAAATACTCCATTATACCTTGAAATTCTTGATCTATTGGAATCAGGTTATACAAGTACAATAGAAATTTGTGAGTTTTTAATTGAAAGTGGTAAAGTATCTAAAGACCGTTATACAACTAATAAACCTAAAGTATATGTGGAAGTCTGCTCAATTTTAGATAATATGGTAAAACAAGAAAAAGTTAGTTTTATAGAAGATAATCAAAAGAAAGATAGAATTTATCAACTCAAATAAATGATACAAAGGTCAGATTGTAAGGAAAACTTAATGGCAAAAATAATAGCTTTTAAATGATTTAGCGTATAGAATACTACTTCTTTATTTTTGAATATAACTATTCGTTAAAATTGTATTTCACGCATAGATTCGACAAAAATCGACAATGGTTATATAGGCCTTTGTTAAAAATAAAATGCCCTATTAGCCTATTAAATGAGGTGACATCTTGGCAAAACGTGAACGACTTACACGTCAACAGCGATTACATAAAAATAATGTAGAAGAAAAATTAAAATCCTTCCCACGTTACATTGAAGAATATAAAGATGATATGTTTTCAGGAAACGTTTCTCCCTCTACTCTGTTGGGGTATTTACATGACTTTGAAAAGTTCTTTTTATGGTTAATAGTTGAGGGTATATCTGATGCTAAAAATATTAAGGACATCCCCCTTTCAACTTTAGAAAAACTTAAATTATCCGAAGCAAATGGATTTTTTACACATCTAAAGGATCTTGAATTGCAAGATGAAACAATAAATCGTAAGAAGAGCTCGTTAAAGTCATTGTTTAAATTTCTTACTGAACGTACAGAAGACGATGAAGGTGAATGCTATTTCTATCGTAACGTCATGGCTAAAGTAAAGATGACAAAGAAAACTGAAACATTGGATGCACGTGCTAAGCGAATTAGTGAGAAAATACTCCACGGAGAAGAAATTATAGACTTTATTAATTTTGTAGCTGATGAATATGCGACTACGATAGCTGGGCAAAAACAAAAGACAGTGTATTATAAACGTGACCGTGAACGAGACGTAGCTATCATTGCCCTCTTGCTTGCATCTGGTTTGCGTGTGTCTGAACTTGCCAACCTATCTGTACCATCGGTCAATCTAAAAATGAGAAAATTATCCGTTCTCCGGAAAGGCAGCAAGGAATCTACTGTTCCTTTTAGAAAATTTGCTGTTCCTTTCCTAGAGGATTATAAACAGATTCGCGAAACACGCTACAAGGCTCCAGAAAGCGAAAAGTACTTTTTCCTCACAATCTATCAAGGAGCTGCCCAACCGTTATCTGTAAGAGCAATTCAACAGCTAATAATGAAATATACTGAAGCTTATAGAGATGAAAAGCTATCACCTCATAAAATGCGTCATACATTTGCTACAGAGTATGCACAGAAAAACTCGGTATATGATTTGATGCGTCAGCTTGGTCATAGCTCTACTGAAACGTCCACCTTATATATAAATTCAACTGACGAACAAGCAATACGTGCAATTGATAGTTTGGATGAATAAGTTTCACTGTTAACTTGTGAACAATAATTATTGTCTACAAACTTAGCTTTCAAGTTGGCTTAACTCGGTCCTAATCTGATATGCTCCCTTTTAGGTAGTTATTAAAAAAAATAAAAATCTGGATACTTATGGGGGAGTATTTATATAGGAGACGAGAATAAGCCAAATCCGATTTGAGGATAAGTACATCGTTATTCAGGAACTTCAGCAGAACGAGAATTTAAACATTAATCTCCTTTGTGAAATCGTTGGGATTGCACGATTAAATCAATTCGTGACCTTTATGATGGATCAATTATAAGCTATGATCTAGAACATTCAAATAATAATCGACATGTCTTTAAGACACCTGACCAAGCTATAGTTCAATTAGCTAGGGAACAGTCACTTATCTATAGTGACCGTGGGGGTTCCAGTACACCTCTAAAAAAATTGATGCGGTGGAGATGACACAAAGCGTCACGAGTTGGTCTGTTTATTGATATAGGGACTTATGGGATCTTCTGGGGAATACTGAAATGTGAGAAATATTATTTACATAAATATAAGACATTTAAGGATCTTTCTTTTGCGATAGATAAGTATAACTATTTTCTAATAAGTAAAAATACGAATAACGATTAAACGGCCTTAGCCTATGGAAAAACTAAAGCCGCTTAAAACCTATTTGTTATTTCCACTTTCTAATTTAGAGTGTGCAGTACAACCATAAGGCGGGTTGAAAATAGTTTGAAAATCAAGAATACATTTTGAGCGATTTAATATACTTCAGAATTAATTGATATATCCGGAAAATCTTGACATCCTTGTACAATTTCCCCGTATAATAACTCCATGCCTTCTTTGAATTTATCCCAAGAAGGGTTAACCCCCTTATCAGAATTAGTAGTATAATAGAGGTATTTATAAAAACTTCTAATCGCCTTTTTTGCCTTAGCATTAGGATTACATTTAAATAAATAATATAACACTTCAAATGTTCTTATCGCATTAACCTCTTCTAAGTTTGTTTCCCATTCATCTGCTTTTTCAATTAACTTTAAAGCGTTTGAATCATGGGAACAAAAATACAAATACCCCTTTGTTGCAATATGTGCTAAGGATTTTACTTCCCCTCGATCATCTTTATTGTTTTTTTCAGGCTCGTAGTTTGTAAATTTAGAAATTCGAGCTTCAATTGAAGAACGTGTAATTTCCTCCTGGGGATTAAAATCCTGATCCTTGAGAAGGAATGGTTGCTGATAAGTAGATATTTGTGTATCTATGTACCTCTTAGATTCGGAGGAGACAGTCACTTCATCATAAACCGCTTCATGAATAGCAATATGAGGGAATGTTAGAAATAATGGATTTACCCAATACTTTTTAAAAAATTCGAATGGAATAGACTTCATTTGTCTCGAAGTAGATGAACGATCAAAAGGTATGAAGAAGTTAGCGTCAACAGGCAGAATCTGATTAAAATCATTTATTAAAGAAACCAACGACGGATTAACAGAAGACAAGTCTACGACATTAAGCTTCATGTTCTTCCATTCCCTCAAACAACTCCGCTAACTCTTTTAAGTCTTCTTGGTCTACTGTTTCTTCTAATTCAAAATCAGATAAACTCTTGCCGAATAACGATAGATCACCCGATAATTCTTCTAGTGTAATCATATTTTCTTCTAGAAATCCAATCATCATATCAAGATTTTCTCCATCTACTCCCATATTCTTAGTACGTTTGTTTAAGTTCTCAAAAATTACTTTATTCTGACTTAACCCAACCTTGTAATATGTGCTATCCTCATTTCTTGGCTTCTCTTGTTTTAATTTATCAAATTGTTCCACAGTGATGGCATCTTCTTCAAACAAACGCCTAACAATCGCAGTGTAAGGTAAGCGATAATCACAGTGAAGTAATGCTATAAAACGAAGTAACCCTAAATATGTGGAATCATATAAGTTTCTCTCTCCACAGGTTTTATTCCCAATTTCTTGAAGAAGCGTTTCAGTTGGGAGCAAGAATTCAGCAGCAAAACGATTTGCTTTTAACTCAACCAGCTGTGAACGTTCGTCATCCATGTGACAAACACTTAAAGTTGTATCTGTCCAATGGTGATATAGCTCATGAGCTATAGAAAATATTTGTCTATCATATGTTTGGAATGTATTTAATCCAATAAATACAATCTCTTTTGTGCTTTCTTTAGACTTAAGGTATAACGCTGAAAAGCTATTCGATGAATTTGAAGAGTTGATGATAGGAAGAAAGACCATTTTAATGTTTAATTTTCTGGCCAACTTAAAAATGTTATCTCCGATGGGACCCATTCCGACACTTAATTGGCCCCTTTTCTCTACTACAAGAGACTTAATTTGAAAAACATCATGTGTTACTAACTTAACCATTAAAAACTCCCTTTAATCTCTCGTACTTTCTTAGACATAACATCATTGAGATCATTTTTTCAAATCCTTCTTTTTCTTCCTCGGTTTTTGCTTCCCCCATCATAGCAACAAAAACACTTTGTTCTTTTTCTTCTAAAATGTCGGAAAAATTAATATCCAAAACCTCTAATAAAATGTTTAACTGAGGAACTGAAGGGATATGCTTCCCGCTTTCAATTCTCCCAATTACTTGTCGATTAATCCCTGTAAGATTTGCAATATTTTCCTGAGTTCTTTCACCTCGATGTACTTGCACCATCTCAGCTAAACGAGTTACAGAAATCTGCTGTTTCATTATATCTACCTCCCTTTAATACATATTATATCAAATTCTGATCATTTTTTGTTAATATGATATAAAATATATCATTGTTAAGGATAACGTGGCAAGTTAATTATACTTATATCTACTGTTAACTTTCCCATAAGCATTGTTACTTTGTTTTGATAAATGAAAAGAAAGGTATAAAAATTTACGAAAGGAAGTTAAAAAATAAAGTAAGAATTAATCAAGTTTTACAAATGAAAATAAGCTCCGTTTATCACTAGGAGCAATTTAAATTTTTTAGGTATTCTTATTAGTAGTATATATTTAAGTTGATCATGTTTTCTTATAGCCTTAACCATTAGGTTTAATTATTACTCAAATTAAACGCTTTTCTTGGTAATACTCATAAGCTCTTACTATTTGTTGAATTGTTTTTGGATTATTTCCTTTTGCTTTTAATTCAGTCATGTAATCCATATATAATACGGCAATTAATTCTTCGGTACTCAAGTCAAAATCATCAATTATTTGAGACAAATCATGAAGAAACACTTCACAACGATATATTTCTGATGTTTTTACTCTAAGTTTAATATGGGCCATCTTAGCTCTTTTTCTTTTGTCAGTTCCCACGACTTCAAGACTCCAGGAAGTTTCATCTTGTTTTACCAATTCTTCAGCTGGGAAAGGATCTTCTCTATACGCATACTTGTCCCTTTTTAATAACAAATTAGTGCCTAGTTTCTTTAGATCACAGCCCTTTCTAACTGTTTGTAAAAATTGAAGCAACACCATAGCAATGAGATTGCCAATATCAAGATCAGCATCATCTTCTAACATCTTAATATCTGATATAAATACTTCTCCCCTCAGGTAATCATAGTAGGGAATCTGTATTTCGATATAATCATAGTTCGGTTTTAAGATCTTCCAGAAGCCTGTTAATTCAGTACCATTAATTTTACTTTTTAGCAGCTCTAATTTGCTGTAGGATTTCATAGTATGCCTCCGTTCTTTCGATCTCCTTTAAGGCAGAAACAACCATCATATAAACACATTTTCGAGACGATAAATTATGTTCATCGGCAATACCGTATAACCCTCCTATTTCTTTATACCGATATTCAGGTAATTGAGTATGCATGTATTGAAGTGAATCTGAGTATGGCAAGTCCCAATCAACTATGTCCAAATGATCTAGGGCATAACTCAATAATAAGGTATTGTATTTGGTCTGTTTAATTTTATCTCTAAATTCTGGAAAGAGTGTTAAACACCGTTTTCTAGAAGTCTTGAACTGTCTTTGTAATTCTGAAGATACTGGGAACTTTACATTATGTCCTTTATCAGATCTAATTTTTCTCTTGGTTGATGGTTGTGTGGGAGACATTTTATTTTGAGGATTTGAGTTAGTCTTAGAGTGATTATCAATTTCTTGAAATATAGGGGTAAGTTCGTTAAACATTCTTACGACCTCTCTTCTATATTATCTCATGGTTACTTTTCCAGTTTTCCTAATTAATAGATACATATGTGAGGGGGTAAGAGGTTAGTACAATAATGATGAGTATTTAGTTTAAAATGATGTGGAGTTGGCTACAATGATTAAAAAAGCAGTTTTATAGATAATGGTACAATAAAGGAGGAGAAAAAAATGAGTAAGAAAAAAAGTAGCTTCGCTAAACAATCAAAGAAGGCAAAGAAAAAACTGGGGTTAAAAGTTGTCAGTGTCAAAGTCAAATAGACAACGGAACCCAGTTCTTAACTATTTATTATTTGTAGACTACTTCCCTTATTAGAAGTCCCAGCTCCAGAAAATTTTAATATCCAGATAATCCTTGTCTTTTATATTTTGTAGATTTAACAACACAATATTGTTGTTAACCTTTGTAGATCGGAGTCCTGGGACTGGTCCATGTAGTTATGGTTTTAATCCTATAGTATATTGAGGATTATTATTAGATTCAACTAGTTTTATAATAACTAATCTACTGTTAACTTACTTATACCATTTTGGATTTTGTTATTGATTTCTTCGCTTAAATCACTTTCAAACACATAAAAGAATAACATGTTTTTCACTTCATACACCTTATAAGATACAGTATTGCTATCTTCAGTTTTTTTTCGAAAATCTTCCAAACCTTTTTCACGTTCTTCTGTAGAACTAAATACATAAATTAAAAATGTTTTCCCATCTATATTGTATGAAGAGGGTAATGTTCCATGTAGCTTCATTCCAAAAATATTATTACTACTTATATCAATTTCTCTAAGTGATAATTGCTCTTCTTCAAGTGCAGACAACACTTCTTGTAATGTCATAATGGAGGTATCAGAGGTTTCTTGACATCCAGTAAAAAACAGCACAATTGTCACAAATAAAATGGAGATTTTTTTCATTTTATCCCTCTTTTTAATCCATATTTCTTACCTACATTACCTTTTTATTTTTTTCTTATGTACTCTTTCGTATTTTCTATTGTTTTATCATTGTTCTATGGAATATATAAAATATTAGATATTTATAATTCTGTACTCCAAGTATGCACCGCCATGAAAAAGTTGCTTCATGCATTTTTCAACTACAATAACCATTTCCGATATAAGTGCTTCATCACCTTCATCTGCTTTTAATACAAAGACATCATAATCAATAATGATTAATGCAGCTGGAGAATCAAGCAAGAACATTAACACTTTTTCATTTTTACGGTTGATTCCTGCAGTATACAGTATTTCTAAATTAGCTCTTTGAGAAACTTGAAAAACGATCTTATTAATCCAACTATTCATGAATTGCTTATCTAAATCTAGGTTTTTGCTATCCAAGTTGTACTCATTCCCCCTACCTAATAAAGATCTAGATATAATAAAAATTATAAAAGACAGATAATGTAGGTATTATTCTATTAACTACCCCCTATCAAAAAAAACTGCTAAAACGTATGAAATTCGGATTATGTTTCAACCCTTTTCATACAATTTAGCAGGGGATTCCTGGTGTTTTTTATACTACAGTAATTATAGCATGATTATAAATCTTTTTAAGAAAAAAATAGAAATACAGGAAAAATGAACCTATATATCTATATATACATAAATTAATTATGTATTTTTTTTATTAGAATTGTTTATTATGTCCATAGCTTCTGCTCTTTTTTGTTGAAGTTCCTCTAAAACTTCTTCACTTGATTTTAATTTCACTCTCCGGGGTCTTTTAGAAATAGGAATTATTTTTTTATCGTTATTTTTCACAAAACCTCTCCCCTAAAACTAATCTATATTTAGATTTTATACCTAAAAGGAAAAGGTTATTCAACAAATAAGAGATTCTGCGAAGTATTTCACAGAATCTCTTATTTTATCTTATGCTCTTTTAGCTAGAACATCATTTAAAGTATTTAGAGTTTTTCTAAATTCTATTACATCTTCAGAAAGACTTCTTTCGTTATTATTATTCGGGTATTTACTCATAACAGAATTATATTTTTCACGGGCATTTTTAGCATTTTGGAGTATTTCTTCTGAAGTAATTAGTTTAACTTTTTTAGCCATGAGTTCTCTCCCCTTTCTCAAATTCCGAAGTTCTACAATGCCATTGACAAACTAATGCATAAAGAACTCTTAATACATCCTTTGAGTATATTATATCATGATATTCGGTTTGATTCTCATGAAAATGAAAACTATATACATATATAGTATTATCCTCCATTTTAAATCTTTTTGCGAAAACTTTTCTCCCATGGGATTCATCTTCCCAAAAATCTTCATCATCATCTTTCATTGCATAAATAACTGCCCAGTCCTCTTCTCGTTTTTTCAATTTATTTAGATCGATCTCATCTGGGGTTCGTGTCAAACCATGACTTGCTCGTAAAATGAGCTTGTCCTCTTTTAACTCAAAAAGAGAATAGTCGATACCTAGCATTAGATCATCTTTATTAAATTGATTTGAGGAAATTCTTATTAAAGATTTTACAACGTGATTAATCATTTTGGTTTGATTCTTGTATGCAATCTCTATAGTTTGCATGCTGTTATTTAGTTCTTTTGAACCCTCTCTTAAAGCAGCTATTTCTTTATCTTTTTCTGCAATGTTGTTGAATAGAGAATCCACCTGTGTGGATGAATTCTTTGTTAAATCAACTAAATAATCATATAGCGTGCTAAATTTAAAAGGAGCTGCACTGATATAAGGAATCATTAAGTTAGTAAAAATACAATCCAGTAAAATAGATTGTTTGAAAACGAAATTTCTTTTACGACAAATATATCTAGAATTGATAGAACAATTCCAGAGTTAATCATTAATGATGATGACATCACTTTAGTTAGTAATGAAGAAGCGTCGTCTTTAGATAATAATGGCTTATAGTTGAATAATGCTCTGAGAAAAGGCAATACCAACCAAGTCCATGTGATACTAGGATTATTAATATTAGCCTTTCTTACGATTCCGAGCAACTTGTCGTAATCATCTTTTATAGAATCTAAAGATGACATTAGAAAAGTGTAATCCTTAGTTTTGTTGGTCATTTAGATTCCCTCCTTATTTGAGAGTAATTATGGTCCTTCTATAAGAGCAAGCGAATGGTTAAAACCCATTCGCCCTCTACTGTTTAATTGGTATCTTTCTCTTGTCTACAATTACATAAGATATTTTGAACATGCTTATACATGATGTCTAAATGTTCTTCTTCAATCTCCGCTATACCATTTTTTTCAATGCACAGAAAAGAATGTAGTATTGCTGCTTCTAGTTGTTTAGCTTGTTCCATTATGTTGTTTAGCTTCTTTTGCAAATTATCCATTGAATTTAACCTCCACTAGGTAAATACATAAGAAAAAGACTAATCACAATGTAATAGATTAGTCTTTTTCTGTATTCCTATTTGAAATATATAATTAAAACACAAACCCTTTATCATTATATTAGGTAGTTGCATTCTCCCAATCATGTAGTAATATACCTACAACTCGCTGATTGTGTCGGTAAATTCTATCAAGAACATCCCACACTCCTTCACGCGATGCCTCTTTACACCAAAGCACCAGCTCATTCGTTATACGATCAACAACTTCTGAGGTTTGTCTAGTTCTATTCATATTACCGCAAGGTTCACCATAAGATACTGTATATTTCACTTTAACATTACACATATTAATTCCTCCAAATATCCATAATTTAGAATCGCAATTGATCCAATTCATAATATTATTAATAAATCTACCCTGATAAGTTCATCCAACACGGTTGAGTACAGAAAGATCTCTATTTAACTCACCTATTTTAGCTGTTACACATTCATTATTAAGAAAGCTTATGATATTGATTCTTTCTTCATATTCCCCTGTGTAACAAAGCTGGATGAACTGAATACATTCTTCGAAATTTTTAAATTCTGTTGCATTTCCCTTTTTGTAATCAAAAACATGTACATCAAGGTGCTTTTTTCCATCCCATAAATAAGGGTAAAAGCTAGCAAATACAGATGTAGTGTTTAAAGATTCATCCATATACTTGTAGTGATAAGAGCCATTGACAACACCTACAGAAATTCCATATCTTTGAAGTAGTTTTTTGTTGTACTCCATTTCATAGCCGAGTGGTGAAAAAATGAGTACTCCATTCAAATATAAGTCTGCTTCGTAATTACTAGCAGTCTTGATTGCTGTTAATAAATCATCTGTTTGTAATGAGCATAACCCTTCAAATGATCTAGCAATTCTAAATTGACTCATAATAATTGTCCTCCTAAAAATTGATTTTTAGTTTTAACCATCATCAAAAAATTGGGATTTCTTTTTAAACAAAATAAAAAAGCAGCCATACGAGGATTAGTAGGCACACTTATAGTGTGATTCAACTAAGCCTCATAGGCTGCTTTATTTATAGATTGTTAAAATAACCCGCATATCATCGAGTGATAGCTAATACAAAATAAAAATAAAAAAACTATATTATTATTATCTAATTATTTGAGATTTAAGACAATAGTCTGTTCGGACTATCAGCAGGTTAATTATTTTATAGGATTTAAATAAAGTTTGTTATTTTATTGATATTCAAGTACAAAACACCCTCTCAAATGAGAGGGTGTTATTAAAATTACTTTAAAGTAATGGTAACATCAACAAAGTAACCACAATTACGATTAAGCTAAAGCCCATCGATGTATACGCTGCTATTTCTTTTCTCGCTATGAGATTTTTAATGGATGATATTAATAGAAATGCCCCTACAATTAATAATATTATTATAAGTCCCATTGTTACCTTCCTCTCTTGTTTTCCATTTCGTTGATTAACAATCTAGATTTGTAATGAATGTGAGTTGTAAAACTAGATAAAGGTCAAAATAATAGTCTGTTCGGACCAAAGATTTTTTTTAGTTCTTCATAGATAAATGATTTATAGATTAAAACATGCTTAATTGTCCTGATTTATTGAATGGTAATGATGGTTCCAATGATTCATTACCTTCTTTTTTATTATTACTAGAATCTATCATCTTGTGGTTTCTCTGATAACAAAAACAACCTTCAGCAACTTCTGGATCAATATTGTTAACGATATAAAAGCATTCATTCTCTCCTAAATTACAAAATTGCCAGCGTCCACATGCTGAAAAATTTTTAGAAAAGCCTATTTTTGTATATAAGCTATTATTGTTCATTTATCTTCTGCCTCCGTAACATGAGCAAATTCAATAGATATTGTATTATCTTGATAATTAATATGACGCTACTTTATTAAATAGCCACTTTTAAAGTAGTTGTATAATTCACCCTTCAAATTATTAAACAAAACCACCTATAATGGTCCTCCTTCGGCCCCTCCATTAAAAGCGCCTGCAGGAAGCTCGAATTTTTCTGTAATTAAGTCCTCTGGTTTAAAGGCTCTTGAAAAAGCCATTTGAACCCACTTACTTACCCTTTTATCTTTGGGTAGGCGTTTCAAAGAACCCATATCTGCTTTTTGTTCTAGCGGTATCCTATTAGTATCGATTGTGAAATTTAGTTCTTTCTCTAGTCTGACAAAATGATTAAATCGTTCAGGAGCAATCTCTCTACAAATAGCCCATAAATCTGCTGTTGAAAAAATACATCCGAAGCATGATGTCCTGTTGTAACCTAATAAGTATGGAGGTGCTGGGAGAAATCTTCTCTTTTCATAATATGACCAAATTTCTTCTTCTGAAAAATCAATCACAGGCCTCCAAGTATGACAAATTCGACTCATTGTATTTGATGGGTGGACTTCACACTCGTTGTATTTAGCCCTATTTGCAGACTCTGCACGTCTTTCTCCGCTACAAACAAGGATTTTCTTTGGGTTGTCAATGGTTCCTTTATATCGTGGATCATTATTAAGCACACGTCTTGCTACATCGATTTTTACGTATGCTGAACAATAGCGAATTCTCAGATCAGCACTTGCAGCTGGCCACTTTAATCTAGTAGATTTCTTTCCTCTAGTAGTTTTTAACCGTTTCACTTCTGAACCATTATCATAGAATACATCACCAGATAATGAATTTTTTCTCATCATCTCACCATATATTCCACTTTCTCTCCATTGGTAAAATGTTTGAATACCATAAAGCTTGCCTACACTGTCGATATAGCTTTCTATACATGGCCAATCAAAGAGCTCAACTTTATCCTCAAACCTTCCATCTACTACCTGATGCCACAATTCTATCTTTTCTTTTGGTACACCTAACTCTAGTAGTTTCCATAAGACTACCATTGAATCTTTTCCTGCACTTAATTGAACAATTACATGGTCGTACTCATTAAGTGGTAATAGCTCAATCTGATTACTTTGTCGTTTGAGTAAATCCCTTTCTGTTTCTATAGTTACCTCTGGGACATCAAAATTAATACCTAATTGTTCTGTTTTCAATAAAGCTCCCCCTCTTTTATTAGAAAATAAAAAGAGCAACAGCCTAATGCTAGTCGCCCTAAAATCCCATGTAAATGTTAATTAAATAAGTTAATTGAATATATTATTGGTGTAATTGGTCTTTGCGACATATTCCTCTTTCTGAGTTAAGGACATAACCAAATGCCAAATGTTCTAAAAAATGATTAACATCTCCGTTCTTAAAGTCAATTTTTTTTAGCATATAGGCAATAGCTCTTTGTTCATGTTCAGAACAATTTCTAATTAGTTCAATAACTTCTTCGTTATCTATAAAATGCACTGCTTTATCAGTTTTGATTTCAAACATTTTATAAGGTATTACCTTTTCATTAAAGAAGTTCTGAATATATTTGCTCATAATGATCCCCCTTATTGATTATTAGACGATAAATAGCGAATACTCATCGACTTCATTTTCCATTGGTTTAAAGACACATTTGTTTGCTTTAACCTTAATGACTTTGTTGTAGGCTGTGGTGACTAACAAGTATTGATGTCTTTCACTTCCAATACTATAAATTCGATTAGTCACTTTCCCAGTTATACTCTTGTTATTATGAGAGAATGTAGCTTGAAGCTGCACAACCTTCACGTCATCACAAGCAGTGTTTTCCATTAAGTAATTTGCTTGATTAATAGCACTTTTGAGATTCAAGATTTGTACAACTTGAAACTCTTCTGTTAAATTTCCGTCTATCATTAAACCGTACATAATATCCCCTCCAAAAGTTTTTAGAAATAAAAAAGCGACCTGGAACTCATTAGTTCCAGAATCGCTTTACATCCATGCAATATATATTTATTAGTAAGCTATAGAAACAGATGTTTCATTTTGAGTACTGTTCATTTCTTCTTCTGCGACATATCGCATTTGAACCTTGTTATAGATTGAATAGATTTCTTCTGCAATCCCATTTACTTCTGCTTTATTAGGAGCTTTTCTCATTGCTTCTTTTAACGCTTCAATTTCTTGTAATTCTTGTGGTGTTAATACGTCTTTGAGTCTTACCTCTGTAGACATGTTTTCCACCTTCTTTCATTCGTTTAATTACTAGTATCCTTATTGTACCATGTTTTTCTTTAATTTAATATGTATTGACAACTCTTAACTAGACTAGATAAGTGTCTTCCTTTATTCATCATCTTCTCTTTTCTTGACAACTTTTAGATGTGTATTCTCGATTTCCTCAAACTTTTGCAAATGCTTGCTTTTAGTTTGCTCTGTATCAATCTTCCTATGAAGTAAAACACTTTGTGCAGACATTCCAGCAAGAATAGAATATGCAATTAACGTTTTACCATCTTGAGGTTCGGGTAGTAAATAGGTTACTGCAAATACAGCAGCCATAGACCCATAGATAACATCTGCCCAGAAACCCAAATCATTGGAATACTTCAATTTCCTTGGTTTTATTACTTTGTTCCTATTACGTATTAAATGAGAAACAAATCCAGTTATTCCACCAATAGTAATAGAACCAAGTAATAGAACTAAAAGTGACATACAAATACCCCCTTTTTAATTAGTAGAAATGCAAAAAGCGGCCCATGAGATCGATTGATAAACACAATAAATATAGTGTGTAACCAAACGACCCATAGACCGCTATAAATAGTAATTAATAGATTTCCCGCTAATCAACTAAGATTGATTGCCATTCAAAATATATAAACAAAAGATTATATAATAAGTATAAATTATATAATCATATATGGCAATACTATGATATAAAGTAATATATTAGTTGATTTTGAAATTAAAAGCAGGTTCTTCTGTTTTTTTAAATGTGACTCCTGAAAAATTGAAAAATATTTATTTGAGCATAAACACCGAAAATAGGCTCTTAACTTATTCCTTTACAAAAAAAGATGAACTTCCCCTCTGAAGAATAATGTCTTAACTATTTTATTTTCGACATCATACTCTATAACCTCTACTCCTTCAGGTATCATATGTTTATGTGTTCTAATATAGTATTCTCCAAGTATTTCATTCTTGTCCTTATTCACGCCAATAAGATACTCCATACAAAAATCTTTATATGTAATAAAACTAAAACCATCTTCATAAATTTGATATTCATCTATTTCATACTTATTTATATCCATGTGCAAAAAAACGCCGTCTACCATTTTATAACCAATGTTTCTCTTATTCATTGGTATTGTAGGAGATTCTATTCTTGTTTTTGGGTTTCTTTTATACTTCGTTACATAAAAGTCTTCAAAATCATCTAACCTTAAAACCCCAGCAGTGTTACCACTCATATCTAAGTTAAAATAATGGTTATTATTCCTATCTACATATGTAAGTATTTCTTTGTAATTAAAGTCAAAATTTCCGGTACTTAGATCACGGTGAATTTGTGCTACTGGAATATGACCAAAGATAACAAATTGATTATTTATTTCCATATCCGGAAAATGTCTTAGTTTGCGCCTAGAATAAGGCGGTGTGGTGTGGATTAACAAAAATTCATTACCATTGCATGAAACTTTTTTTTCACGACTTCTCGATGCTATATATTTTTTCAATGCCATATAATCATCTTTATCAAGTTCTAACAATTCTATTACAAATGGTTTGGTTTTATACATACTACTTGTATTTCTTAAGACGAAATGTATATTATATATTTTTTTCATCAAAATTTAAATACATTATTAAATCTAAAATATGATCTAATAATTTCTCTCTTTTGAGTGAACGACTTGCCCAAGTTTTAACTGTTTTGTTATTAATAATCGACTGTACGTTTTTTCTCTTTGCTTAATATTTTCATCAAGCATAAAAGCATCGTAAGCCTTCTCATTTTCTATAAAATGTAGTTCATGATTACCAATTAGAAATTCAAATGAGTTTGGATACTGCATAATATATTTAATTATCTTAATTGCACCATAATTTCTATTAAGAACATCACCTAATATATACATTTTATCTTTACCATGATCAAAATTTATTTTATCTAAAGCCATAGTAAATAAATCATATCTTCCATGAAGATCACCGATACAATATAAACTCATTCCATCCTCCAAAATATAGTATGCCATTGTAAATATACAACCCTTTAATTTTAATATTTTTCTAAATACAAATTGCAAATCTGTTTTTTTTCATCCAAATTTCCTCAACTATTATTAGAAGATTAATTTTCAAAAATCTAATACGCAATTATCACTAAATTCATTATTTTACCAACCAAAGTAATATTAACTACGATAAATTTAGTGGTTATTATTTCTTATTCTTACCTTAATGCTCAAATATTCTCAGAAATATTTTTAATAGAATTATTATAATATAAATTGGAGGAAGTAGAATAAAATCATCAGCACAGAAAAAGCATCTAATAAAAAAAGTATCAGTTTTTATTAGATGCTTTACTTTTTTAGAAGACTTACCAGACAGTCTCAATATTACTTGGATAGATTATAAATTTAACCTAAATCTAGATGCCCTATCAGTAATTGTGTCTATTTTCTTAATTCAACTATAAAGTCCAACAAATGACTATACTCGATTGGAATTTTATTTTCAATCTCATAATTATCGTCATTAATAATTAGTATGTTCTCTTCGTTTTCACCGGTTTCAAGCAAATAGATATTACCTATAATGGGATCAAGATATAGAATTTCATAATTATTTTTTTGCTTTAGATAATCATTATTTAATACTTTAAATGTTGGATCTGTATCGAAAGTTAAAATCCCTAATGTAAATCCTTTTTTTACACTATAAACACTATATAGAGCCTCTTTTTCATTTAACAATAATGAGCCGCCAGTTTCAATGTAATACATATCTTGTGGAGGAATATCCGCAAATGGTTCTTTTACTTTATAACGAAAGTTTTTGTCATAGACAAACAGTTTCCCGTTATTCCCTAAAATGTATGCGTGATCATTAGTAGAGTATATCGGAAATAGATCGTTCGCTGTACCATCAAACTGTTCATAATCCACTATTTCCTGATCTAAATCAATCAAGCCAATACCTGGATTTTCGTAAATTCCTTGTTTTACTTGGCCAGCAACCCCATATATAATTTTATTCTGGAATTTCAACATAGGGCTCCATTTAGGTGCATGACCATATTCAGTCTCAAAACTTTTTTTTCTAGAATAGTTCGAAATGGACACATTGAATCCATTAGTCTCAGCATTATAATTTTGATCGCCCGTACGATGCGACACTAATGTCTCGAAAAGAACGTCTTCACCATAATGTTTAATATGATTTACGCCAACTTCATAATTAAAATACGGGAGGTCAACTTTTTCAAACTGCTGTTTAGAAATATCATAAGTATAATAATAGTTATCAACTGTAGCTTCTCCAAATAAAGAAATGAAAAGCTGATTTAAATTATTGGGTTTTTGATGCATATACATTCTACGAAAACTCTCATCAACAATTTCATATTCCTGAACCACTTTGCCATTCTCCGTAACCTGCTTAATAATTGTATTATCTTGACCACTTCTAGTATCTCTTGGATAAAACAGCAGGTATTCTTTTTCATCGCCTTTTAAAGATTTTGGAATAAAATCCTCAATTCCGTGTATCACAATGCGTTTTGTTTGGGTATTGCTTTTTTCTGTACCACTTAAAAGAATAACCAGCAATAAGCTCATAACTGTTAGAACAATAATTGTGAAAAAAAGTGCTCTTTTATTTTTCATAATTCACCTAATCTAATTAAAATTTTGTTGGTAGTGTAGTATCCCACTCTTTTACTAAACGAGTGTTAGCATCTACTACAATATCTGCAGGAATAACTGCAAGTAATCCATCAATATGAAACGCTCTAGAAGATTGCAAATTATATCCAACTGAGTCCCACTGAGCGTTAGTCAATTTTGAGCAGTACCATTCATCTTCTGACCAAATATCTGTTTTTATTCTATATTCTTCTCCTACTTGTTCTAATCCGTATTCTACAGCTTCTTCTCGTTCAGAAGCTGTCGCGTTAGTCCCCAACTTAGTGGTTACTTTGTATTGTTTTATTCCGCTAGCACCATCCCATAAGTTACTTCTATTCCAATGGTGTACTTTATTACCACTGCTTGCAGTTTTAGAAGCTTCAATCACATAATAATCAGTTGTTGAAAGTACAGCAGTATGTCCTGTATAGGATTTTTCCCCTATGGCATTATCACTACCGAAACCGTAGTACAAAATGTCCCCGTATCTCCAACTAGAAGCTGCTTTCGCTTTTGGAGAGAAAGAATCTGATTTTAAATCTAATTCGTCTAAATTGTTTCGTAGTTCGTCATATTCAACTGAATCATATATTTCCTTTGTCATAGTCGACAAGGAAGACATATAATCTTCTACATCAATATGAATTTGGTTGACATCGTCAATAAAGCCTTCTATACTTTCTCGATCCCAATTTAATTCTAATTCAAGAAGTTCTTCTGCTTCTTTGGATTTCTCGTCTAGGTTTTTAAGAATTACAGCTTCTTGAGAATCTTCTTCACTGGCACTTACATTTGTTACCGTGCCAGTCAATAAAAACCCAACACAAGTTAACGAAAAAAGTAGTTTTTTGTTTTTCATTTTTTTCTCTCCTATTTTAAAAGTTTTTATTATAAAAATACCATTGTGTATTCTTAGAAAGCCTTTTGTTATACATATTTTGAAATATCTTATTAATATGCTAAATATTGAGTCCACAAGAATACTTGCTCCGTATCTCAGTGTCTATTAAATACAATAAGTTAGCATATGTATAAATTCGAATTATACTTTCAACACATTACACATAATGGGTATTTTTATAACATAAACTATAATATTACTTTACAAGAATAATATCTATGATTAGGAAATGTCTGTAACAAATATGTCAATTTTTTAATATAAACATCTCACAATTAGCTTAGTATAAGAGATTATACATATTTCTGTAACATTTTCACTAAGATATGCAGCTGCAATAAGATTATTTTGAATGAAAAATCAGGCAACTCGCATAGCTACTAGGAATACTGACACCATTTATTTACCAGAGTTTGCTCTAGGAAATTATTTTGAAAAAACTCTATATTTTTCTGGGATCAATAGTAATCTATATTTATTTATAAGAATACGTTTTACAGACTAATTGAATTAGGATAATTGTTTACTGGGGGTTGAATCACTTCCCATACACCATCAAATTCAAATCCATGTGGAGAAAAATTTGAAAAACATCCAAATTCGTCATTTACTTTGTAAAAAAATATTTCCATATCAAACTCCTCAAAGGTATCCTATTAAAATTAAATTTTTGTTATGAATATTCACTTTTTCAACTAAAAGCACTATGATTTTAAACTTTTTGACCATTTAATATAATAATTTAACTGCTCGTCAATCCTCACGAACTTTAAATTCTCTTGATACCCAAATATATCAACTATATCTTCTGCTGTGGCTTGCTTCCCAACATTTAGTTTATATGCTAAACGTCCAACCCCCATTGATAATTGCATTGGAGATGGATAAACATTTATGGCAGCCCCATTACACATAACCTGAATATGATGTTCTTCTAAATGCCGTCTAAAGGCTTGAAATGCTTGGAAAAAATTCTCATCTTGGAAACTAATCGAATTGCCATTAACGGTTAATTCAACCAAAACCATATCTTCATCATCTTGAGATTCCTCACATAACTTCAAAGCTCCCTCAATTATATCCGATTCATTTTTTTTCAGTTTTATAGTTTTCATTTCGCTATTCAAAAATATCACCTCCTAAAAAAAGGGTTAGGAATAAATTCACCTGTAAGTACACCATTCTTCTTTACGTATGCACCAATTATTTCATTCGGCATAATGCCCCCAGGAAATGAATGCTCCAATTGTTCTGGGAAAGGTGAACGAGAACCAAGAATATTATTAACATCAATAAAATTCGATGTCTTAATTTCATAAACATATCCATTTTTCCCAGCAAAGCTCTCCGCTATATTCTTACTCGAACTCGTTGATACAAAATTTCCTGCAGTGGTATTACTTAACAGATGATCTTCTAGGTTACTATGAGAACCTTTAGGTGTAAATCCTTCTGAAAACGCTCTTTCCGGAGTTATTGAGGAGCGCTCCCCTCTATACACACTACATTTTGATAGGTTTTTATTTCTTATGGAGAATTGGTTTGATAATAAAATGGATTCTTTATTGAGAGTACTTTATCTAATAAACTTTCTGTTAATTAACCTTGGCAATTGACGTTAAAAATGTTATAGTTAGATCCATTATTGTTGTTCCTATTATTATCGTTGAAGAAAATATCATATATATGCTTTTCATCCTAAAGTAGTAGTTTTGAGCAAGAATAGTAATACAATGTGGAAGTATCCACACAGGAGGAAACACAATGGCTCAAGGTAAAGTTAAATGGTTTAATGCAGACAAAGGTTTTGGATTTATCGAAGTTGAAGGTGGAGAGGATGTATTCGTTCACTTCTCAGCTATTCAAGGCGACGGGTTCAAATCTCTTGAAGAAGGTCAAGAAGTTTCATTTGATATCGAAGATGGAAATCGTGGCCCTCAAGCAGCAAATGTTCAAAAATTTTAATTTAACATTACACCGTTCATGAAAATGGACGGTTTTTTATATTAAAACAGACAAAAAAAGACTACTTCAACAGTTATCTAATACTTTCATCTACAGTAAACATTAATATTCCCCACTAATCAATATTAATTTCCAGACTATTCACACACTTATACACGAGTTGTTAATATTATCTACAAAGTAAAAACACCCATCTGATAGATAGATGTATCAGTTCCAATTTCTATTAGCTTTAGTTTTATTTTTCTTTTGAATATCTTTTACTATTACATGAAGCTCATCAATAGTATTTTTACTTTGTATAATCTCAGTCATATCTTCTGGTTTATACTTCCTACCAGTTTCATATCTATAACCTTCATCGCTTAACTTTGTGGCAACTTTGGTTGTACTACCTAATATTGCGTATTCTTTAATTACTTTTTTTTCAAACGTATCAGCATTGTAATTTTCAACTATACCTATGAATCTTTTCAAATCATTAATATACCCTTCCGCCTTTTCAATCTCAAGTTTTGCATTATCTAAGGTTAAGAATGCCTTCAATATAAACACTCCTTGTATTAAAATCGATAAATTTGATATTCTACAAGGAATGACAATTCCCTTTAATTATTCATGTTTAATTTGGAGTCATCTATCAGCATAGGAGCTTTATTATAGATACAAATTACTAAAACAAAAACCCGAAATTTATTTTTTAGCGCTTCATTGGAAAATTATCATATAAAAGACTTATATTATTTCTGGGGTGAAAATCTATGAAAGAAAACTTATGGAGTTTTAAGGTTTCATTCACACTATTCTCTAAGCTATCAGGATATAGACTTCTAGCTTCATACAAGTAAGCAACTCGTCCTAATCCTTTGGATATAAGTAATGCATTAAGATCAGTTCCATCCTCTAATTCGACATAAGCCAGTAAGCGACCATATTTGTCAGTTTTACTACCTTCATATATAAGATTTACTTGGGTACCTTCAGGAATGAGGTCTTTAACGAAGTCTGATGCCTCTTTACCAAATGGCATTGGATTGTTCTTATACTTCCCTACTGATTCTGGAGTGTCAATACATAACAATCTAACCTTAGATCCATTGGTGAGGGTAAGAGAATCACCATCTTGGTTATATTTCACAGTAACCAACTCAGATTTAGGTGAAATTTCAGATGAAATTGTATTTGTCAGTTCATTTGTAATATTTTCTGCGCTTTCTACGATCTCCTCTGACAATTCTACTATTATCTTCTCCTGCTTTTTTGGAGGCATCTTCTGAAATGTTTACTACAGCATCTTCAGCTGCTTTTTGGATTTGATCACCTGTTATGTTTGTAGAACACCCTGTTGTTAAGATAGAAAAAAATAAAAGAGTATTAATCAATATTTTCTTTATAGTTTCACTCACTTTCTTTTTTATTCTTTTGATTCATATCAAATACATCTTCATCAATGGATAAGTTACTCACTTTAGCTATAAACAAAATTAAGTCTTTAATTGGGAATAAAACAAGGTTTGTGTTTTGTAGGAAACAAACACCATGTCTTTCCATGTATACACAAAGTTGTACCAAGTTCATTTCTTTTCGATAGATTTTATTAAAGTTTTTCAAAACTAATAGTTTCCATTCTTTAGAAGGCGGGGCAATAAACATCTCTCCTACAACTTGATGGTTTAGAATACTATCGATCTTCCTTTTCTTCTTTTTTTCATCTAAGCTGTTTTCAATAGTATCTCCTCTTTTATTATATTGAATTTAAGAACTACAAGTATGGAGTAATTGTTTATTACTTATAAAATTTACTTTTTCTGCTACTTATTCTAATTGTTGCTTTATAGTACTACAGACATTAAATCAGAGTTAGCCTATTATGTTTTTCATTTTAATACACACCTTATTCTGATATAGTAATTTATTTCGTTATGCTTTGCTCTGTTTTATGTCTTACTAAGGATTCATAATGTTCAACGAAAAACCATTCTATGTCCGATAGTCTCCATTTTATTTTTTGATTTGATATATACTTATAGCTGAAATGTTTTATCTTTGAGGAAAATCTTGATACCCTATCTACCTTCAATTTCTCATATAGAAAAAGAAAGGTAGAAATTTGATCTATTCCTTCAAGGTACAAAGGATTATTACCTATTTCTATAATAAACACTTCCCAATCTTCTTCTTCGTTATTTTCATCTTTAGGAAAAGAAACGTTAAAACCATATTCAAGTAGTTGTTCATAAGCAGATTTATATGTAACATCTGTTTCATATGACACTACATGTGCATATATTTTATGCAGCCCTTTTAAGATTGATAATGTCGTTCTATGATTCCCTGTAACCACATAATAATAATCATTTACTTTATAAATACTAATACCTCCAAAATTATTTTCCTCTTGAATTTGGTCGTAATAGGAAGGGTTAATTAAGGCTGACCAAAGGTTTTTTTCTCTTTTTAAAGAGAAATATACATTGAACCAGCTCTTTCCTATATAATCTGGATGTAATGACCCAACAATTTTTGAGCAAGGTATTTCTTCAGGCTTCGATTCATTTTCTCTCTTAAATGTAAAATCTACATTTATTGGTGGTTGATTTAAACGGTTTAACACTTTTGGAGAATTACTATGTAGGAAATTCGACAATAAGGTTTTGCGTCCACGATGACTCTCTGTATCAAAAAATGTGGTAATAATTATCCATAATATTTGCTCTCTTATTATATCTAACTCATAATCCAGGTCGTTCTCTGCTATAAATGTCACTTGTTTTAGTTCATTTGAATAACCAATTACATAGGGCACATCTTCTAGAGTAATAACATCATTATCTTTATAACACTCGAAAGCTACGAAATAATCTTCAGTATCATTTATTCTTTTGGAATTTAAATAGCTCTTAGCAAAATCCCCCTTCAAATAATACGATTTATCATTAATCATGAACAAGTTATCATTTGTAGGAACGTCATAAAATTGAATAGCTACATCATCTTTAAGTAAGGCTGTGATTCTCATTATTCTTCTCCTTGCAATGATTTATTTAATAAAAAGTGGCCTTTACCAGCTAATTCCTTGATCTTAGTTGATATAAGCTCATCCATCGAAACCCCTTCATCTTTTGCTTTATGACGTATTTGTTCTTTTAGGTCGCGGTCTAAATAAACAGTCAAAGGTTCATAATTACTCACTAATAACAAAGATCCATCCGGACGTAATGATATTTCTCCGCTTTCAAGAAACTCTTTCATCTTAGTAATTTCTGAGTTAATATTAATACCCTCTATTTTCAAACTCATCGGTTTAACAGCAACTTTGATAAATTCACTTTTGTCTTCTATATCAAGATTTTTTACTCCTGCATATTGATAGAAGAGATCAATGAATGAATAAATGCTTGATAAAGTATTGGTAGGTTTAATGAAATTGAAAGATACTTCTCCTTTTTTATAACAAGGGCTAATGTTATTTATTTGATAGGAAGGTTTGAAACCGATTTTCATTGCTTCAGATAATGAATACATTTCTCCAGTTTGTGATAGCATCATAGTATTTTCTCTATCTTCCCCTAATGTGATAACCCTACAACATTCATCTATTTCATTTTGAAAACGTTGATAAAGAGCTATTTTCAATGAAGAGGAATAAAATTGGCGGGAACTTTTAGTAGCGTTTTCTTCTCGCAGATTTAAAAATTCGTTTAGCACATCTTCTAGAATAAAGTTGTATATTCTTCCCCTATATTCCTGTCTAAAAGAAGGTAACTTTCCATCTTTTATGTAATTAAAGACTGTTACAGGCTTTACCCCAAGAATGTTAGCAGCTTCGCTTGTCGTTAGTCCAGGTTTCTCGATTAGCTTCTTAAACCTTTCTAATTCTTCAATATCGAAATAATAACCACCATCATAATGCCATGTATCTTTATTAGAAGTTTGTAATTCTCCATTTTTTACATATTTATAAATAGTGTTACGGTTGACATTTAATATTCTTGCAGCTTCTTGTGATGTAACAATTGTTTTTTCATTGGTGTTCATCATTAACTGTCCTCCCAAAAATTATAAATACTAACTACCTATTTAAATATTTATTAGCTCATTATGTATTTAGGAACGTAAAAGCACCATCTAATGCTTTATTTGATTTTCATATGGGTTAGGGTTCTCAATATCTGATGGAGAGATAATTTGTATTTTTTGTATAAATGATATAGCCCTATCCAATGGTAGTTTTTTTAGATAACATTGATAACCAAGTTCGAATGTAAGGGTGGTTTCTTCACTTAATAAGTTCTCTTCTTTAATTTCTTCAATTTCTTTTCCGTTTCTTCTATGTTTAATATACTGCTCTATTGTCATTTTAAATCTCCTTCAATCACATAGTTTAAGAAGAATCTATTCTATCTAAAATCTTCAGTAATAATAATTTCATTTTGCAAATTTTAGATTTTTTTCTTCTAAAGTAAAATTGTACAACTCTCCAGACATGAGTGAGATTAATTTACAAATACCTATAATATTATTAATTGGTTTGTAAACTATCAAAAAACCTAAGTCATTTATATATGCCCACATCTCGGAACTCATGCACATCACATCAATTAGATTTAGATTTTTGTTATATAAAAAATTATAACAAGTATAAATTCCTAAGACTATAAATGTTAGTAAACTCAAGGTTAATATCATTATCCACAACTTAGAAATAGCTGTAGAATAAAGAACTCATAACGAAAACTAATACACCCCTTAAATAAAAGAGACATTTTTGATCTAATGTTGATATTCTCATATACCCAAATTTTACAAACTCTTTTAATTACATTGTATCAAAAAGGGTAGATTACAATTATTGTTACAAATGTTTTTGTTACGGTAATTATATAAATAATTCTACCTTAATGTTATTAAAAAGCAGAAAAGTTAAGAACTTCATTAAAACCTTTAAGTAATCAATATAATTGTTGAACAACAATTTGGGATTGTTAAAGAATCACTACCACATACAAGGTCCTTGTTATTATAGCTCTTTATTTACGGGAACCATGTCCAAAATCAGTCACATGGATGCTTATAATATTAGGAAAAGCAGTGTTCCAACAATGAGCAATTTCTACAAGTCTATTATTATTAACATAATTTTGAAGAATTTTATAACTTCATTTCACCAACTTCTGAAAAATTCCCCTACAAAAATCCACCCCGTCTAATTTTGACGGGGTGGATTTATTCAAAGGCAGTGAGTTAAATTGTAATATTATTTGTAGGTAACTGAAAAAAATCTTAATTTTTTGCTGGATACTTACCGTAACTAATATCTACTAATCTTTGATTTCTTGTCGAAAATTCTTCCTTGATTTCTTTAAAGGATATATTTCTAATGTCATAATCTCTTTCCTCAGAGAAGAGTTTTATATATTTATTTAGTTCTTTAATTTCTAACAAATCTTCTTCTGTAAAAGATGTTCCTGATTGAGTTTTTGAATATAATTTGCTGACTAGACCGTACGCATTGTCTATTAGTAGTTTTGTTTCAAATGCTGAATCTATTTCATGACTCTTTCCCAACTTAGAAATGTACTGCAACATTTGAGAATAAGAACCTTCAGCATCTTCCAATTCTTCTACGTCTAAATCTACAAGATAAGAAAAACTTTCATTTAGAAAGAAAATATCAGTGATATATTCCACGTAAAAATCACGTAATAAAGCATCTTGAGCCTGATTCTTATTGTATTGGATGTAGTTAATTACTACAGAGGTCACTAATAAACTGATAATTAGTTTTGGGACATGTTTTTTCATATTGTTACTCCTAGTATAAGTATTTATGATTATACCTTGTCCGTTTCATTCGTTGGACTAATCTCATATATTATATCTTTGGTTGTTTAATTAATCATACCATAGTAACTCATGCCATAAATTTAAAAACAATAAAAAATATAATAGATTTATATCCTATTTTGATTCCGCTAAGAAATCAGCTTCCATGAGCCTACCTGTCCAAACATAAGTCCAAGCAGGAGTCCCATCACCCACAGCATATAAAATTCTTCCGACTGGTTCAATAGTTGGAGTTGGTCGACCGTTTTGCCAAGTGAATAAATGGTAAGCTGCAAATCCCCCACTATGAATATATGGCTTACTATAATCATTCCCTGCTGGATAATCTAAGCTTTTTTGTAATAAGGAATCACGTACTTTGACGTTTCTATAATATACTTTATTTGCTGAGTTAGTGTCGTCAGCATATTGTATTGCTGGCTTTATTCGAAGTAGATTTGCAACTATTTCTACATAATCATTTTTTGATACCCAGTGATCTATAGCCCATGAGTATTCAGGGAGTGAGAAAAAATTACCTTTTTCAGGGTGTGTTTCCTGAACATTTAAGTATTCTGGCCCTGTAAACAACAAATTAAAACCATGTACATTAGCCCCAAAACTTTTACCATTTTTGGTTGTATAGTAGTTAGCAACATTATCTGTATGACTGAATAATTGCAACCAAGCTTCGCTCTCACCACTAGCCCAACTTATAGTATAGACATTCAATATTCCCACATTCTTATTTATATTAGTAAAGTTTGTTGGCAAGTCAGTGTTTGTTTGATTATCACCTAAGTAGCCTACAAAATCTGTTATTCGATAATTCCATCTTATCTTTGTATCTTCCGCTACCGATTTAGCCATAGGAGAAGATATACTGAATGGACCTACTGAATTAAAAGTAGAAGCAGTGGTATCTATATTTTCTAGATTATCTGTTTTACTTTTTTCAACATCCATGATTGCATTGACTTCATTTGTAGAATATTCATTATGTTCACCAAAATACAACATACCCGTACCGTCATCAGATATTTCTCCTATTGATACAGTTACATAGGCATGGTTTGTGGCTGGATTAAAATATAGACCTAAAACACTATCCTCATCTTTGCCTTTGGTTTTTGATGTTCCCTCTAAAGGTCCGAAATAAAAAACACCTTTTTCTCCTAACTGTTTTTCCATATCTCCTTGATAGCTACCTTTATAAGTGTCTTTTCCAACTTTTACAACTGTTGATACATCAAAGTAAGAAGAATCGTTGCCTTCTTCTATTTTAATATTCATATTTAAGAAAGTATTCTTTGTTTTTTCTTTAGTTAAACCTAGTTTATTCTTGTTTCCTTTTTCTACATATTTCATATCCATTGTGTAATTCATTTCTTCAGAAAAATCAAGTTTAAAATGGTAATCTGATGTTGGTACCTCAGCTTTTACTAAAGTTGGGACTAAACTAAAAAATAGTATAGCTGTTATACCCCATAATGCAATTTTTTTCATTACTTTGAAACCCCTCTTATATTTTGAATTTAATAGAATGTCTCGAGTACATTTTTCTTTTT
This sequence comes from Bacillus sp. SM2101, assembly GCF_018588585.1. Taxonomy (NCBI): domain Bacteria; kingdom Bacillati; phylum Bacillota; class Bacilli; order Caryophanales; family Bacillaceae; genus Bacillus; species Bacillus sp. SM2101. The sequence goes on along the minus strand of NZ_JAEUFG010000013.1, from coordinate 9,087 downwards.
TTGCATATCGATATGGCCTATTAGATTATCTAACATTCCTTGCAAAATTTCATTAGTGAGTTATTTCCTTTTTTGATTGTAGAAAGCTTTAATTGTATTGAATCTTATTATATAAGTATAAAACCAAACAATTAGCCTTTAATCTTACGGTCTGGTGCGTTTATAATTACTTGTTTCTTTGTATTATTACACATAAAATGGAATTATTTACTATAATTCTGATAATTTATTATCATGGCGGTAAAATTTAAGCAGTTACTACCCTTAAAAATACGCACTAAATCTAGCAACTTCATTGCAAACCAATTTGATTTTTTATTGGACTATAGATAACCGTTGATCAAGGTTCACATAATACTTCCCATAAGGGTTGATGTGGTTGTATATCAAAGGAGTTAGGACAAGATAATCGTCAGGTGTGATGCTTCCATCAAATTTTCATCCTTCATCATGCTTTGAATCTTTAATGTTTTGATATACACCATACAATTTTTTAGAAAATGTAAACTAAGTATGGCTAATTCTTTCTCTATTATTTTTTGCTCACTTTTAATAATAGATTTGGATTCTTCATTAATAGTCTCAGTAAATTGCACTCACATTGCTTTTTAATCCTAGTTTCTTATATTATATAGACACCCTTCTTTCCCCTGAAATTTTCACTTCAACTTATTCTGTATTAAAGAACAAAAAATAATTATGTCTTACCAGAATTTATTAAGGAGTTTGTAATACTCAAACTTCCCCTCATCTTTTAATTTATTTACCGTTGCTGCTATAGATTTTGGGGGTCTCCCTAAAGCCATTCCCATAAAGTTTGCTCCATCAATTTCGTAAAATTTACAAAGATACTCTAATTCTTCTACTGTGTAACTTTTACCCCTATTTGGATGATAATATGGGTGATATTTCATTAATCCCAACTTATAATATTCTACTGGAATCTCCAAAAGGGAAAGGTCTTTTGTCCCCATACATCATTCTCCTTTCATCAAAGGTAAATTCCAAATAAATGTGTCATTACGAGAAAATATCTCTATACTTTTGAACACCAATCGTTAATGTTTAAGAATTCCTCATGGTCAACAATTTCGAAAAGATTTTCTGTATTTAATTCTGAATCTTCTACCATCAATATGGTATACACTAAGCCAGCTATATCATTTACCCAGTATAATCCTTCCTTTTGGGTAGACAGTTGCCCATCATAGTTATCCCGAAATTCTATTTCCCAAATTTTATCTAGACATTCTTTTGTATATGTAAAATATAATGCTGTAGGTTCATCAAAGTCTCCATGAGAAAAAATAACATATATGCGTTTTTTACTTGGATCGCACTTGATATGTGTAAATTCAGAACTGTAATCACAACCACTGTCAACTGTGTGTGATTCCCCATTTTCTGGATGTTCTAAACAAATGTCTTTATTAGTTATATTCATTTTTACAATTTCCCCCTAAAATTTATTGTGTATTTGTTAATTGTGTAACGTAAACTGATTGTTTAGTTTTGATTTGTTATTTATAACAAAACATAGGGATTATTAGGTATGCAATAGAAAGTTAAAATAAATGTAAAGTAATACCCTATGGACAAATAGGGTATTTTTCCATATGGTACTAAAATAATCATATGTGCTTTATTAAGTTATCCTTATATTATTAAGTTTGATATAATTAGAGTTAATAAATGAGATGACATGATGAGAAGAGAGGTTATTAATTTGAATCATACAAACATAATAGATATGAATCATCAACAGTTTGTTAATGGTAATATCAATGATCTTATTTCGGTTAATAGTCAATCATTGGGGCCTGTTATACGTAAGCTTTTAGATTCTCAATTTTTTACTAAATTAGAAGAAACAAAGGAATCTAATGAGGAGTTTGGTAATGAGTCCTTTTCCGAGTTCTCAGATATAGGAATGGTATACTATTATGTTCATAATCCAAAAAATCTTGATAGTAAAAAAAATCGTAATGATGATACTAAAAAAGAGTATTTCCGAGAACTGTTGCAGCTGTATAAGAATTTAATTGTTTATTCAAGTGAATTTGAAATTTATATCGATACAAATTCTGACTCGATATTTAAAACGTTAAAACCGACACATATTCGTAGATATCAGGAATGGTTAATTAACGCTCCTTTAGGTAAAGGAAACAACACATATTCCTGGGCTACTATTACTCGTAAAAATGTCATTATAAAAGGATTTTTTAAATGGCTCTATAATAGTAAATACATATCAACACCGTTACATGAACATTTCAAAAGTAGTAGTGTAAATGATCAAGATCGTCCTGATAGAGCATTAACAGATATTGAGGTTAAACAAATACTGGATTACCATAAAAATCATGTCATTAACTTTGCACTTCTTTATACATTAGCAACCACAGGATTACGTATCAGAGAAATAGCAAATGCTAAATGGGGAAATATCACTTATGATCCCGAGTTAGGTCATTATTGGCTTAAAGTCGTCACTAAAGGAAAAAAAGAGAGAGACGTTTTAATTTTCGAGGATGTATTCGATAGTATGGTAGCATTTAGAAAGGTTAGAAGGTTAAATATTGAATTGGATCCAGGTGATGAAGGAACTATATTCGTCACTAATACAGGAAAGGCATATACATATAAATATCTAAGTGATCAAGTGACCCGAATCATTTTACAGACAAAGTTGCCTTTCTTAAAATACAAAAATAATGGACGAATAACTCCACATTTCTATAGACATTATTTCGCCAATTTTAGCTTAAGACAAGGGGTAGATGTTTACCATATTAAAGAGACTCTTGGACATAGTAAATTAGAAACAACAATTCTATATCTTAAGAATGAAGAGAGCAAAAAGAACAATGCAGCTTTACAATGGAAAAAAAACATATATTAAGAGATAGATTTGAAGTAACGTTGTTCTCTATTGTAATAGCTTAACCTTTTTCTTTAGCTGAACTATTGCTGTTAGATAAAAGAATAGGAACCTCCAAAAGTGTGAGTTCCTTTATTATTCTATTAGCTATAATGGATCTTTTTCTTCGACATTCATTTTTTTAGTTTTCTCTATCTTTTTATATGTTGCTAGAACGCCCTCAGACAAAATTATCTTTTCACTTACGTGCTATATTATAAATAAATGCAAAATAAAAAGACCTCTACTCCAAAAAAGTAATGGTGAAGTGAAGCGACTATTCCCATCCCGTAACAAATTATGATTTTTAACCAGCAATTGTGTGGACAGTACAATATTATTTTCTAACTTTTTTTACTTACATAACGAACATACTTTCGTATATAATAAGTACAGAGGTGATACGTTTGAAAGATAGAGGAATTATGAAATGGATGCCAGCATTCATCCAACCTGAACACATGAAGATGATGAAAATAGCCCAGGCAGATTACTATAAGGTGAAAAAACCTGAGTTAGACGAGCATGAAATTGAAGAAATAAACAATACAATACTTGAAGCTATGGAGTTTACTCAAGAAGTAACTGTGACCTACTTTGAAGATGGATCTTTCAAACCATGCATGGGTCATATCAATTTTGTAGATCAGCTCAATAAACATATTAGGATAATAGATAATTTCGAAGATGTACACAGAATAAAATTTGAGGATATAATTAGCATACAAATTCTATAAACAGCCCTGATTGCTGTACCAGGGCTGCATTTTCGTGGAAGTAACACCATGATGTAGCTCATATTATTTACTAAATTCAAACATTTATTCTATATATAAAATGGGAAAGTGCTTATACCAATTGAGCCTCTAATTTCTGTTCTGAAATTGATGAAAATTTTGGCCAGTTGATTTGTAGATAATCTCCATTATTTTTGACTAATGTTTTATATTTTGCCTTCCAGAGAAAGTCGTTATCATAATCTAAAGAAATTTCGTAAGGAATAAGAAAATCATGAAATCTAGAAATAACATCTGCACCAATTATTTTCCCCTCTTGGTTAAGGTCCACAACCAAAAATATAGGACTGAAAAGCCCATCTTTTCTATGAATAATAGATTTCATGTAGTACAAATTTTGACCAATATGAGTTGACACTGGGATATCGATTCCAGCTAATATTCGTATGCAAGTAAATTCGTTTTTATATCCGCCATAGAAATCTGGTTTCTTTATTTTAAGTATTCTTCTTATTTTGATAGCGTATGATGGATCGTGGAATAAGAATCTTTCTGTATTTTGAACAATATGTAGCATAATTACATTCCTTTCGTCTGTATATGAATATTTAACTTGCAATCAACTTTCCAAATTTATAATAAATGTAAATTGTCAATTTTCTTTAATATCAAATGGATCTACCTCTATTGCAATATCTTCATCCCAGCAAGTGTACTTATTAATATCTTGGTGCAAAATCTCAGTAATTTTATCGCTGATGTTATCAATCTCTTTTTGTATTTTGTCTTGGTACAGTTTTTGAAAGTCTATTATTTGAGCATTTTTCTTTTCTGTATGTAAAGCAAATTCCATGATATGCACTCCTTAATATTAATAATTGTCAATTTAATTTTATAACAAGCTTTGACAATCGTTCCAAAAACGACGAAAGACGCAACCTTTTTTAGGTTACGTCTTTCTACTTTTTATCTGACTTCATCCAGTCGGAAGTGGTTCATCGTCACTAGATTTTGAAACATTTTTTGGTTTTTCAATTTTAATGGTGGTAATATCTACATCTTCATTCGCACTTACTATATCATTTGAAGAAAATAATAACATTCCTAAAGCTAGCGCTATCACTATCTTTCTTTTCACCATATTATTCACTCACTTTCTGTCATATGAATATTATATACGCCTTTTACTATTAAATCTAATTCACCCAATGCCAAAAGTTCTTTCATTGAAAAATATCCAAATAGTCTATCATTGTTCTTCATATATTCAAGCAATGCTAGCCAATAAAAACGCTTATCTCCAGTAGCTCTGCCTCTTATGTAATCACGCATAGGTGATTTTCCTTCTTCTGCATCTAATTTATTGAGAATTTCAAGTCCTCTTTTTTTATCACCGTTCAGTATATGCTTAAACGCAATATATTGTTTTTTCTTTATCTCTTCAATTGGTATATCTATACCATGAATTAATTTTACAAACTGTATTTTGTTTACTAAGATTGATACTTCTTTATTATGTTCTAATTGTTTGTAAATTTCTATTGATTTTTCATAGTATTTGATAGCAATAGCAACCTTGCTTTTGTCATGAATGTTTCTTTCTGCTAACGTTCCCCATGCAAATGCGTCAAATCGTTTTCCAATAGAAGATTTAAGTAATTCTAAAATATGTTCCTCTGCCTTTTCTAGTTCTCCCGACCTCAAATATATTAATGCACCATATTGTCTTATGCGTGCTTTATATGAAAAGCGTAAATAAGCACTCTTTATTTCATCTGCTTTTTCGTTCAATACTCCGATACTATTTCTAATCTCTTTAAACCTTCTGTTATGATTCTCAATAATATATAGTGACAACGCACGATAAACACTCAGTTCATTACAATTTGGTTTTAATTCAAAAATCCTTTCATTCCAATCAACTACTGATAATTTGTTTAATTTTAACTTTATACTTAAAGAATAAAAGTCAGCCCACTCTTTTAATCCATTCTGATCATTATGTTTTTCGTAACAATAATCGCACAGTTTTTGTAACTGTTCTAAATGAAGGTGAGTGTCACAATATTCCATAGCATCTTTAATATTTTCATAGTTTTTTAAGTCTTTTATATAAAGTAACATTAATTCATGCATATTTAGGGATTTATCAACGTCTGTAATGTATTTAACAGCCATGAATATTTTGTAAAACTCGCTTTCACGACCTTTATTAAGTATCCTCGAAAAAAGCCCCTCATCTATGCCAGCTTTTTTTGCGACATTATTTTGATTGATCTTTAAATTCTCTATTATCTCTTTAAACCTAGTGCCAAATGTTTCTTCTACAACTGTTACTGACACTTTCCTTCCCCCCCTATAAAAAAACTGGTCCCTAACGAACGGACCAGCTCTTTATATAGCAAATGCATTGAAACTATCCTTTTTTTGCTAATATTTATAGCTATATTCTAGTCCTTGTAGGATACACACAGGGCTACCTTTTTTCTCCACCGTTAATGGGTAACCACTCTTAGAATTTTTTGATAAATCAATATATTAATAGAATAACACGTGAAATAAATTTATTTCAATAAATTTTTTTCATTATTTCATAAAATTTCTAACATTGTAAAATGTAAATATTCGTTTTCTCTCAAAATCCTATTTCTGGGATGCATCAACTTCTTGAATTCCTAATTTCAACAATACCCTTATTAACTTAGGCAAGATAGCCCCTACTACACCCCCTGCCAAATCTCAGATCCAAACTAAAAAGCCTATCTGTTGGATAGACTCATTCTGCTGTCTGTTCTGCTATACGTTTCAACGCTTTGTTAATACATTCTCTTTTATTGTGACCGTTTTCGTTTCTTGTATGTTCGTTATGCGTAGCCATGACTGAACCCCATGAACCATTCTCGAAGCCAATAATAGTGACTTCTATATTCCCATTTCTTTTATCGGGAATATAAAGAATTTCAAATTTGTCGCCAACTTCCATACACAGCCCACCCTTCGTTTAGTATAGTCATTCTTCTACAAGAGTGATTTTCCTTGTGAACTTTTAGTGTCTAAAAAAGCCTGTCAACTGGATAGACTTTAAAACTTTGACGAATGGTTTTCGGGTATTTCGAAAGTCATTTTTAATAGTTGTATAATAATCTATGATTATCACATTGTGTTGGTTTTAATTTATATCAAATAAAAAAACCACCGACAAAAGTCAGTGATTGTACATACTATTTAATGAATGTCACATATTATTCTTTTATAAGCTCTGCTCCCCAAGCATAAACAGAGTCTGTTGTGCCATTATAGGCACATGGCCATAGTACCACGGTTACATCCCGTCCGCAATACTGTCCACTCCCTACTTGTAGAAACATGTTTGAGGCTGGTTGTTCAAACCAACATTTATTTATTCAGAATTTCCCCTTCTATCATCTATATTAATTATAAATGTAAAGTTTTTCCTTTTAACTAAAACCCTCACTTTTCCTTATGAACGGTGAAGGTTTTACTGTTCTGAGCATAATTTCTTTTACTAATGTTATAATTAACATGTTAACAATAAACATATTCACTTAACACAAATTTAAGTTGCTCCTTTAACCATTAAATTGTAAGAATCTATAAACCTTTCCAAAGCTAATTGAGGGTTATGCTCTCGATAATCTACCACGAGGTATTTGCAACCCATTTCTTTAGCATACTCTTCTTTGTTTCTGTCATTTAGCTTTTCATCCTCAAATGTTTTGTGACCTCGATGAAAAATGTGCACCTTTTCATAATGTTGCAAACCATGTACTTCTACTATAATTCTCTCAAGTGGTAAATAGAAATCATAAACTTTATTTTTATCTGGAAATCTATATTGACATATATACTCTATTCTATTAGATTCTAGGTATTCACGTATTGCTCTCTCTCCTCTTGATTCTTTACATATTGGGCAACCGTGTCTCTGTTTATACCTAAAAGGTTTTATCCAATGTGGATCGTGACCGCATTTAAAATCTATTAATACTATTGAATTAGTATTCCTATACTCGCTGAATAGTTCATGGCCATTTTCTTTAATTAATTTTATTAATTCTTCTTTAGCTTGTATCGGACATTGTCCGGTACATTTAGAACATCTGTGTTTGGACGATGTAAAATTATTGGGGTTTGTATTAAAAATATGTCCTTTGTCACACTGTACTTTTACACTAGAAAGTGCACTTTTATACTCACCTAACACTTTATAACCAGCTTTTAAAATCTCTTGATAAAAGTTTTCTTTAGCTTGAGAGGAACATTTCCGGCTACATTTAGGGCAACCATACCCACTTTTGTAATTGTTAGGCTTTAGCAAATGTGGTGTGTGACCACAATTAAAATCTATTAATACATGAATTTTTGCGCTTTTATATTCACTCAACTGTGTGTGGCCATTCTTTTTTAATAGACGTTTAAACTCTACCTCTGCTTGTAAAGGAGATAGTCCTGCACACCTCGGGCAACCATAGCCGCTGTTATAATCATTTGGTGTTATTAAATGAGGTTCGTGGGAACATTTGAAATCAATCAATAATTTGATGTGAGTACCAGAGTACTCATTCAGTAACCTATCCCCTTTTTCATTTAGTTTATTTATCAACTTATCTAGAGCATTTTTAATTTGCTGATTATAGCTACCACCTTTTTTATACAACCTCACTGAAGCACCAATCTTTATTCCCCGATATTCTCTCATATTAAAAACCCCACTCAATTTACATTTCTTAAAATTATACACTAAAATGTGGGAAATAAAGGTACACTTCCTCACAATTTTAATACTATTTTAAGGATTTTAATATTCATAGACAAAGTCAGTAAAAACCTAAAGCAAATATTATGGCATGGGCTATAAAACTAATTGAATGTTAATAACAGTTGAGGGTTGTAGTATAAAATGCTTTGATATAGGTAATTTGACATCTTGATAACAGCTTTTATGACTTTATTATTCTGAGTTACTACTAAGTATTAATAAGATTATTTTTATTTTATATGTATGGATATTATTTATAGGAGGCTGGACTAACATATATAACGTGACTAAAATGTACTGGAGTCTTTGTGAAACAAAGCAAAAAAGGACTGGTTTCAGCCCTTAGTAACCTAAATAATCATTGAGTTTACTAAAATATCCTGATTATATGGCTTAATAAATAAAGATGTTCACAATATTACTACTTAAAAACGCCATATCTTATTATGAAGTCAGCCATTAACACTTCTGGTTGAACTATTTTTAATAGGTATTACTCTTATGGTAGTTGGGGTAGAACGCTAGCGACATTGGGACTCAATCCCGTCGGCAATTAATTATTGTTTAATAAAACTTTTATTTAATAAAATGGAGCGATTTAACTCTTCTTCTACACTAAATAATTCATCAATTATAGCCAATGTATT